>JAEOUI010000577.1 GCA_016839425.1 Promethearchaeota archaeon | reverse complement strand
ACAAGTAAAGAAAAGGATATCACGAATAATTTCGTCCAGAATTTCGTTTTGCCTGAATCCTGTGACATGCACTAACACCAAAATTGAATATTTTTATTAAAAATTGAGTATTTTATAATTAAATAAAAAAATCATAACCTAATAATATATAGATTTTCTAAATCGTTTAACGGAGACTAATAATGGCTATAGAAAAGATCTCAGTTATTGTACCAACTTACAATGAGCAACAGAACATTAAAAATACCTTGGAAAATATAAAAAAGCAAATTTGTTCTATCCCATACGAAATAATCGTAGTGGATGGTCAAAGTACGGATAATACTGTATCCATCGCGAAGAAACTCGTTAAAACATATATCTCACCGATAAAGGGAAAAGCAGAACAATTGAATTATGGCGTAGATCAATCTACCGGGGATATTCTAGTATTTTTGGATGCAGATACTTTAATTGACCAGAATTTCCTAAGAAAAATCTATAAATTATTCGAAAAATATCCAAATCTCCTTGCTTGTAGTCCAAGAGTAAAATATTATAACGGTAAAATTCTTTCTCTTAATTTTGGAAATAAGACAATTACTTTAACGACATATTTCTTTCTTAATCTTTGCATGCATATATTTTATTTCTTTAAAACTCAACTTAGATTCCCTGAACTTATGGGGTGTAGTATAATTGTACGACGGGATGCATTTTTACAAATTGGAGGTTTTAAACGACCACCAAACAATTTAGGAATTGATAAATTATTTTCAGACTCCTTGATATATTTAAAAAGAAAAACAGGAAAGGGCAAGATCAAGACCCTTAATTCCATTTCAGTATTAACTAGTGGACGATTTTTAAGTGCTAAACGTAGTATCAATAGGATTTCTCTTTACCACTCGAAAAAGGACTTACTTTACGAAATGGCTAAAGACATTCCGAGTAATTTTAATTAAGGGAACTAATGTTTTTCTCCTTTTAATTATACAATAAATTTGTTATCTCTGAAAATCTTTCATTAGGATGTAAATCTTTCCAATTTTGTATTAATGGTATCATTTTCATTGCCAACGACATTGCTTGACCCATTTCTAAATATTTATATAGACCTAATCGACCAACTGGAATGATTTTATCTGATTTACAGGCATCTTTAAGATATAATCGAAATAATTCAATATTTTTTCTTGTATAAATTGGATATAAAGGGAGGTTTTTACCATTGCTGGATATAGGAGTCTGATATTGAATCCAAGATTGGTCCGTTTCTTGCTGATGCATTACTTTAAAATTGACTTTCCTTATGAATTGATCGTGATCTGGAAGATTAATGCTCCCATACCGATTATTTTCCCATTCTCCATTTTGCTCGTAATAAAATTCTAAGGATCTATATTCCAATGCTCCATATTTATATTGAAATAATTCGTCAATCCTGCTTGATAATAATATCAAATCGTATGATGATTCGTTATATTCGCTTTCCCTTAATGTTAAAGGTATGTCCTTTATCATGTTTTGAAAAAATTGAGTGTATCCATGAACTGGTAATCCTTGAAAATTATCGTTAAAGATATGAGTTTTATTTTCTCTTAATTCAATTCGATTTTTGATATATTCGGTCGTTAAATATCTTGGCTCTAAGCCCCACATTTTTGTTGAATAATTATACATGAATAATTTATATAAGGTTGGTCCAAAAGTGGAAATTGCGTATGTTTCAAAATTAGTAAAATCTGGAACATAAGGTCTTTGTTCGAGTTCTTTAAGTATTTGGGTGCTTTTTTCCATCTCTAAAATTGAATCTTTACTTAAAGGAAAATGTAATAATTTATCTTGAATGATAATGCCTTTTTCGTGTTTGTAATTATTAAAGTCAGAAAATCTCATTACAAATTTTTTAATTTGAGAATCATTTGTGTGAAATGCGTGAGCACCATAAGGTTCATAATAAACTCCATTAGGACTTATCGTAGTATAGCATAATCCACCAAGATGATCTTTTTTTTCTATAATGTTTACTTCGTTGTTTAAGTCTTCCATTAGACGCGCCAATACGCAACCAGTAAGTCCTGCACCTACGATTAACACTCTCATTGATTAATCATTAATTTTAGAAAATAATTTAAGTTTTTGAATATATGAAAAGTTAAATAATTGAGGGAAATAATATAAAAATAGCCTCCTTGAATTATTTCAAGAAATATGAAAGTATCACTTACTTTTGATATTGAAAAAGACATCCCACACTTATTAGATACTCAAGTTGGTTTGGAACATGGTTTAAGAGAAATATTAAACATTCTCGATAAATTCAATATAAAAGGGACATTCTTTTTTACAGGGGATGTTGTAAAAGAAAAACCCAAATTAATTCAATTGATCAACGACAAGAAACACGAAATTGGATGTCACGGTTTAAATCACGAGCGATTAAACCATTTGGATTTCAAACAATGTCTGACTGAAATAAAACAAAACAAATTTCTCATTGAAGACATTTGTAATGGATTGGAAATTCTTGGATTTAGAGCTCCTTATCTTAATCCGCCAAAGTTCATATTTAAAATCTTAAATAAATTAGGATTTCAATATGATTCCTCAATAATATCTTATAAGGAGTTAAATTATTATGATTTTAATAAATATGAGATTTTAGAATTCCATCCATTAAATGTTAGTTATTCTCTTAGGTTACCATTTGGTTTCTCTCGCCTATGGAAGAAAATTTTTAATCTTGATAAGAGCGTATTATTTTTCCATCCTTGGGAAGCAATTAATATAAGAGAAATAATGAAAAATCAATTGACAAAGACAAAATTAATAAATAATTACCTATTTAGACCTGACAGGTGGATTAAAACTGGAGATTCTTTTTTACAATTGTTCGAAAAATTCCTTCAAAAAGCCCTATTAAACGAAGTTAAATTCATAAAATTAAAGGATTTAATTTTAAAAGAATAAGAGAGAAAAATATTTTAATCCTCAGTAGTAAATTTTCCAAATCCAGATAACTTGAGATTTCTGACCCTTACCATTGCTTTCATACCTGTTCCTAAGTGCCTGAAAAAATCTAATCCCACCCTTCTCTTGTAAGGGCTTAAAAGAAAATCAGGAAGAGATTTTAGCAAGTACCCAAATCTTTTAGGTGATATAAAATCCTTATAAGTTCGCTTTATCAATTCTAAAATGATTTTTCGTTGTGCTTCAGTGTGAGTCAAATCGATGACTCTCGTGGTCGATTCCCATCTTTCTTTTGGATTTATTAAATTTCTCCTAACTAAATCGTCCCACATGGGTATTCCCGGCCAAGTTTCTACGATATTTAAGAAGAAAAAATCCACTCCAGAATTTTGAGCAAACTTTATCGTGTTTTTACATTCAGATATGGTTTCGAAAGGAGCACCGATCATAAAAAGTCCAATGACAAAATCGATTTTTGATTCTTTTGCAGTTTTTATTGCTCTTAATGATTGTTCTGGAGTTATATTCTTATTATAATAATCCAATATCCTTGGATTTGCGCTTTCTATGCCAAAATTAATGGATTTACAACCAGCTGAGGCTAATAATCGAAATAAGCTTCTTGAAACATTGTCCACTCGCATCTCGACATGCCAATTCATATCAATGTTCTCCTTTTTAAGCAATTTGCAAAATTCTTCAACATTTTTTAGATTTAAAGAAAAATTATCATCTACAAAAGCAACTTCATTATATCCTTGCGAACTTAAATAAGAGAATTCTTCAACCATTCGCTTAGGGGATTTAGATCGATATTGTCTGCTGGAAAATCGAGAAACAGCGCAATAAGAACAACCGAAAGGACAACCACGAGTAAAGAATGCCGAAGTAAACTTGGAATCTATAAAATCGATTCCAGCAATGTTCATCCGATATGGAATTTT
>JAEOUI010000365.1 GCA_016839425.1 Promethearchaeota archaeon | reverse complement strand
ATCTTAGACATTCCTGGTGAATCAAACGAACTAGCATCTTTATTTATCATCCGTAATAATGGTGCCATTGATCCCATGCTTCCTAAGATTTTAGTCATAAATCCTTTTTTAGCCATTTCCTTAAAATTAGAATTGTAACTCTTGACTAGATTCATTAACCCTTCTTTATCGTGCAGTTCTAACTGTTCATTTTCTTTACTTTTACGCACGCATACGGCTTTTAGGTTTTTGGAGCCCATTACGGCTCCAAGTCCGCTTCGAGCGGCAATCCTTCCCGCATCATTTACAATTCCGGAAATTAATGATAAATTTTCGCCTGCTTGGCCAATACAAGCAACTTTTACTCTAGGACCGTGTTTATTTTCAATATATTTTTCCGTTTCAATAGCGTCCTTCCCCCATAATTCTGTTGCGTCAAGTAATTGAACATTATTACCTTCGATAAACAAATAAATAGGTTTTTCAGCCTTTCCTTGAATGAAAATTCCATCTAAACCTGCTTTTTTAACTTCTGGGCCGAATGTACCTCCCGAGTTGGCATTACCCCATCCCCCTGTTAATGGACTCTTACCGCAAACCATATAACGCCCTGAGAAAGGAGTTATCGTTCCTGTAAATAATCCAGGACAAAATCCTAATATATTTTCTGATCCTAGTGGATCGGCATTAGGTTTTAAATGAGTGTAAATATAATAAACACCTAATCCATATCCACCATAATATTCTCTATAAATTTTATCATCGGGTTCTTCAAAATGCCAAGATTTGGTTGATAGATCAACTATTAAAATTTTTTTATGATAACCTTTTACCATAACTTTCTCCATTTATTGGTTTTTCTGATTTTGAAATCAAAAAATAATCATATCAAATATTTCTAGTCGTTTCAGGTATTTAAGGGTTCGTTATTTTGATTTTGAAATCAATAAATGATAGTAAACGAATCGCTCTAGTTGTGATAGATTTAAGGTATCGTTATTATTGATTTTGAAATCAATAAAATTATTATTTTATAATATCTTATTTTAAAAAGTATGGTAATATTTTTATTTTAAAGTTAAGTTCATTAAAAGAATATAATGAAATATAAAGAGAAACAGGCTAAATTTAAACCCGAAATTCTCAATCTTCTAAAAAATAGTCCTCATGGATTGATTGCTACAGACATTAAGGAAAAATTAAATCATAAACTCAGTAGAAACACAATTCAATCGTATTTAGAACAATTAAAAGCTCAAAAAAAAGTGTATTCCGTAAATTTTAGCCGTTATGAACTATGGTTCCATAAAAAACAGGAAGATAGGAAACGAGGGGTTAATCAAGAGTTATCTAACCATCCAATTTTTCCCTTTCTATCGATGTTTCTTGATATGTTGGAAAATAGCTCTGTAAATGAAGCAATTGACTGGAAACAATTTGGATTTGAAATGGGAAAAACTTTTGGTTTTGAACCTTATTTTCCAGAACTAGAATATTTCATAGTTGACGATTCATTAAAAATGTTTGATCTCAGCCAAGAATTATATCCATTAATATTACGACAAATCCTCATTTTCTTTGGTGATAAGAATTTTGAAATAGATCCCCCTATTATTCAAAAAGAGACAAATACTCTTATTTTTCGAATTCGCGGTTCACAATTTTGTAAAAACAAGATTTTTTTTCATTTGTTATGCGGAATTGAAGAAGCAGAAATAAATAACCTCGTTCCATATCTTATTGAAATAGATCTTTTACAACAAATCCCTGAAAAAAAAATAGTAGATTTAAACTTTAAAATATACCCTAACAAAAAGAAAGAGCATTAATATTTAAGGAAGTATTTATGGTAAACAAATATTTAAAAAAACCAAACACAATATAATGGGAAGAAAAGTAAAATTCTAAAATTGCGTTATAATTCCCATATCTTCCCGGATTCTTTCTTACATCTATTCATCACGCAAATCAAATAATCAAATCGGGAAAAAAAATAACATCTCAAATTCTACTGCTAAGGGAATGTCTTTGATCATACATATCTTATTATTCAAACTTTCCGTGTATAAAATATTGTAATTTTCTTACTGTTGGAATTAGCCAAACCAATTTCATCCAACCTCTTTTTGCATCTGGATCCTCTGAAAAATACCATTCTGACAGTACTTTGAATCCAATCCCCCATTTTTCCATTAAATTTCCGGAATTTAATCCAGTCTTTATTTTCGCATTCCAATCATCAAACATTGATTTTTTTTTTGCTATTTTTTTAGCTCTTTCATTAAAAATGTCAAAAAAAAATTCAGCTTGAGGAAAAACCTTGCGAATATTTTTTAATAATTCTTGTATTTCTATTATTTCTAAATATATCATTAGACCTTCTGCAATGAAGAACACTGGTGCTTCATATTCTATACTAAGATCTTTTATTTGATTGAGCCAGGAATAATCCAAAACGGATTGTCCGATCATTATATTTCGCTTTGAAATTGGAGTAATAAATTTTTTAAATTTTATAACTTCAGGAAAATCTAAATCGACAAATGAACATTGGTTATTGTCGACTCTTTCAAAGCGATTATCTATTCCAGATCCTAAACTCACAATTATTCCATTAGGATGCCGTTCTAAAAATTGTCTACACATTTGATCAAATTTTCTCACCCTTACTCCTATTAATATCGGATCAAGGCGGCGTATTTCTTTTTTTACCATGCTCCAATCAAATTCGATTCGATTATAAAGATCATTAGAGAATTTGTCTTTTAATATCGAATTTTTTTCTCGATAATCCATCGCTCGACAATATAATGGTATCATCGCAGTTTTTGAAACAGCAGGGAAGTTTGAAATTTGAATTTTTTGCTCCATTTTATACAATTCTAATTTTATTATTCTTTAATATTAGTTTCCATTACTTTATTCTTGCTGAAAAATTGATAGAAATCCATTCATTATGCTAAAATATAGTTTTTCACTTATAAAGTAGTAAGTGTTTATAACACTCCAACACTAATTATGATTAATGTTAGGAAAAAATACTGAAAAAGATTTGATTAAGGTATTACAAAAAACAGGACTTAATCACAGTGAAGCCCTAATCTATTTCTCCTTATTAAAAACAGGATCTAAAGGGGCCATGGTTAGAGATCTAGTGCGTCTAATATCTATTGATAGAACAACTATATATTCCATTTTGCGAAAGCTTATTAAATTGGGACATGTAAAAGAAGGAGGACAATCCACGACTTCAAAAAAGGCATCTATATTTATTGCAGAAGAACCAGAAGCATATTTCTCTAATCTTATTTTAGCGAAACAAAATGAACTTAATAAATATATGGAATATAGCGAAAAATATTCCAAACGCTTTCAAAAGATATTTCAAGATGGATTTGAATATTCATATGATCAGTTAGATTCTTTTATACAACCATATTTTAAACCATTATTGAAAAAGGGTTGGAAAATAAAATCATATCATATTGAAAAATTCCCATTTTTAGATTATACTGTGTATCATTGTTTAGTCCAATGTCCTAATGCTAAATATGTGAATATGAATGGTTATCGTTTATTTACTTTTGATTATAATATTGAAGATGACAAGAATGCCTTAAATTTTTTTATTGATAAATTCAAAAAACGCCTTTTAAACGATTTATTATATCTTACAAATTTAACAGATTTTCTGGTTGAGGATAGTAAAATAAAAATTTTCGGAAATCTTTATCCTTCATTTATTATAAGAATTAATATCAAGGAATTGAAGGACTCTAATATTTTTTATACTTATTTTAGAGAACCTAAGGATAAAATTAACGCAACAGAAATAATGGGGATATCAATAATATTACCAATAGAAAATAAATTGTTTTATTTACTTGCAGAATCTCAAGAAATCTTAAAAGAAATGGTAGAGCCGATTTTAAGACAATAAATCTGTGGTTTGTATGATGAATGGTTTCAAATTGAATTAGATATTTCTTGCTTTAATTTTTTTTTTTAACATTGGAAAGAAGCGTCCCATCTCCATATTTCTGAGGTATTCATTAAAGTCCAGCTAGATAAAATATAACGATTTGGGAGAGTTCCACGAATCCTCTTCCTTTCTCGCTTAATTGATACAATACTTTTGGGGGTCGTCCTTCTTGGACCGATCTAGTTATCAAATCTAAGCCTTCAAGCTGTTTCAAGCAATCAGATAATGATTTTGGAGAAATACCATCTAGATGGCGCGCTATTTCGTTGAAATTCAATCCGTTATGAATTTCAAGTTCGTATAGAATTTCAACATTCCACTTTTTTGTTATGAATCCAAATGTTTTTAAAAAGAATTTCATTTCGAGAATCTTGCGTTTTTCGTCTTGCAAGGTTTTTTAAAAATGTATTTCTTTCAATATCTTGATAATAGCTCGAGCTTGTTCAATAAAATCTTTTAATGGTTTAAAATCTTCAAAATCAATTTCTTCCATTACATTTTCAATTCCTATAAATTATTTTTGACTAGATGTTTAAGTAAAGCATTAAAACTTTAAATAAAGCAATTTAAAGCTCCAGATTCTTTGTTTTTATAAATAATTACCTCAAAATAGACTTGTTAAATATTGTTTTGATCAGCTTATAAAGTTGTTTATTAACAGTTCTTTTCAATAAAATTGGAATGTTTTATAATAGATTTCGTTTGAAATAAAAAACAAGCGGAATCGAATCTTAAACATGATTTGCTAGAAAATTATATGAGGTAGATATGATTTAAGAATATCTTCAGTAATGATCCTAACCTTCATAAATACTTTTACTCATTTCTCTTTTTCGAATATTCTTGTGCTATATTCCATACTTTATCTATAGTATCGTCTAATAGTCGTTGTTGTTCTTTTGGATTTGCCAATAATTTCGCAAATCTATCTTTAAGAATCTGAAATATAACCTTTAGTTCTTTATCGTGTTCTGCTTGATTCATCGTGAGTAGATCCTCGTGCACTTTTTGAGTTTTTAACTGCCATTCTCGTAATGTTAGCCAAAATACTCCTTTAGCTGCATTTGGAGTAATTTTAAGCATTTCTGTAAGGAGAGGAGCAATCCCATTTACAAATTCTGTTATCATTGGTGTTAATTTTACGGTTTTAAATTCTGTTTCAACATCTTGAATTTTTTTTTTATCAAAAATTAAGCCCATATAAATCACCTGAAAATTTATTGGAGTATTTCTATAATCATAGAATTTTATTTTAAATTTTATCAAATAGATGTACTCTTTATTTCTTTATAAAAAATACATTATTTTTTTAGGTTTTATTAGATTGAGTATTTTATATGGAATCTACTATTTATCTAGAGAATTGTGATACTTGTAAAGAATGTTGTAAAAGTATTCCCGTCTGTGTGTGTGATTATCGGGTGATTGAGGGCATAAATTCAGAGATTCTCCCGATTGAAATAATTAAACAATTAAGAGTTTATCAAATTGAAGAGGAAATGCTAAATTTCATCGCAAAGATATGGTGGTATTTTCCAAACCAAAATCTCCTAAAACTCATGACTATAGGAGAGGAAGGATTCTATTCTTTTCTAACGATACCACGATTGCAAGGGGGATGTCCGTTTCTTTCTAAAGATAAGGAAAAAGGATGTTTATTTCCCGAAATTAAGCCTTATAATTGTGCAATTTTTCCCTATTATCAAGAACAGGGAGAATTTAAGATTAGTTCTAATTGTAAATACGCTAAAACAAGAAGTATTAACGAGATTAAATCACAATTAGTACAAATAGTTAAAAAATTTGCTCGTGAATGTGTGAGAAATCAAAAGAATTATTTTAAAAACCTAAAAAAAATTCAAGAAATACATGCTATTCCCCAAATTAGATATCAAGCATTTTAAACATTAAAAATAACTAAAATAAATAAAAAAAAAACATTTAGTATTTGAAATTGGAGATTTTTCTTTTTAATAGAAATATGCTTATGATTAAACCAAAACCTATAAAAATAAGATAATTATATCCAAAAGAGACTACGGCGGGATTAGCGTTTGTGTCATCAACTATAGGATTTATGGTCAATGTAACAGTATCTGAAATAAAATTTCCATATTGATCCGTAAAAGTTATCACATATGTATAAGTTCCGATTGGGAGATCTTCTGGAACGGAATAGACTATGGGTGTACCACTAGACCAGGAAGTTGACTCTACTTCAATTCCAACTCCTAATAACTCAATAGTGTAATTTAAAGGATGATCATCAGTTGCCATCCATGTAAAGTTAAGTCTCGTATAATCATCATACACAATTAAATCGTTCGCATCTATAGTTAGGATAGGATTTTTAATATCTGTTATTGTTAAATTAACCACATCGATAATGGAGTTTTCATATTGATCCGTAAAAATAATCACATATGTATAAGTCCCCATTGGGAGATCTTCCGGAATGGTATATACAACAGGCGTACCGCTAGACCAAGAAGAAGATGGAACTACCGTATCAAACCCTAGTAATTCAATAGTGTAATTTAAAGGGTGA
The DNA here is from genome assembly GCA_016839425.1 of Promethearchaeota archaeon. The sequence goes on along the minus strand of JAEOUI010000365.1, from coordinate 1,254 downwards.
TTGTCAGTTGTAATCCAAGAAAAATTCATTCCAGAATAACTCTCATCTACAATCAAATCGGTCGGCTCAACTAACAACTCAGGATTTCTTAAGTCAGTGACTGTTAAATTAACAAAATCGGTAGCATAATTTCCATTCCAATCTGTTAGATTAATCTTGTAAGTATAAGTTCCCATTGGTAATCCAATAGGAATATCGTATCTAATATACCCCCACCAAGAAGTAGATGGAACTACCGTATCAAACCCTAGTAAATCGATTGTATAATCCCTAGGATTACTATCAGTTGCCGTCCAGGAAAAATATATCCCAGAATAACTTTCATCAACGATTAAATCATTTGGAACAGATAAAAGCTCCGGTCTTTCGAAGTCATATCTTCTCCTTACCTCAAGAGTTTTAAGAGCATTATGACCAAATAAAGTCCCTGATGCTAAATAAACAAAATCTCCAGATACATAAATTTCAAAAGCAGCATCAACTGTAGCTTGATTACTAACGACTATTGGATTCGTTGTATTGGTTATGTCTACCACAGCTAAACCCCAATCATCATTTGCAATGTATGCTCGATCCCCGCTCACATAAACACCTTCTGCAATCCAATTGTCATTTTCTGCATAGACAGGCGTTCCTAAATTCGAGATATTAAAAACATCAACTACAGCTAAACCAGCTCCACCACATGCCAAAAACGCATTATCTCCACTAATAAACACATCATTAACATAACCTCCAGTATCTCTATATTCTGGTGTTCCTGGATTTGTTGGATCAGAAACATTAACTACAGCTAAACCAGCTCCACCACATGCTATATATGCATAATTCCCTTCTACATATATGCCATTACATTCTCCTGATATGGTTCTACTAAATGCAGTTTCCATGTTAGTTGGATCGGATATATTTACTATGACCAATCCATTTGAAATTGAAGCTATATAAGCAAAATCACCCTTAACAAATACATCATTAAAATCTTCAAAAAAAACATCTTCATAATAATAGATTTTTGGACTTGCATCAGTAGGATCCGTAATATTTACTGCTGCTAATCCAAGATTTGTTGCGATATAAGCATAATCCCCGTCCACCCAAACACCACGACACTGCCCAAATACATCAATTTTAGTAATTGAGCCTTCACTTTTAGGATCTGAAACATCGTGAATATTTAATCCTCCATATTGACCAACTAAGTATGCGTAATCTCCACTTACAAAAACATCAAGACCTTCATTCGTAAATTGT
>JAEOUI010000364.1 GCA_016839425.1 Promethearchaeota archaeon | reverse complement strand
ATCGCCTCAACCAAGGGAACGCACTCGGGAATGTATGGAGGAAGAGAATGCGATTATGTTGTTATGTCTTATTCCCCGGACATGTTTTATTACATTGATACAGAGACCGGAATTCTGCTTAACCAAACCTTTATTTCTGGGGCGAACATCTTTCAATATATCCTCGTAGATTGGACATTAAGAGAAGCTCCTCCAGAAGAATGGCTTGTCGAGGTTGGCGACGAATGGACATACGAGACTTTAATTGGAGGGATGAGTCAAAATCTTACAGGAATTCTCGTAACTGAGATACTAACATCTTTAACGCCAATTCTTGGAACAATTTTTACAGAAACTTTACCTCCACAAACAAATCAACCGTTAGTTTTATTCGGATCGTTACCAATGGTCATTCCAAAATCCAATGTAGAGATGGCGATTGAGATGTACGATACTGAGACTGGTACTTACGGAGGGAGAACCTGTGTATATATCACAGCAGATATTTCAGAAGATATTAATGTAAAATTTGATACAGAAACAGGTGTCTTACTAGAATATACAGATAGCACTACTTCGCTTGAAATCGTTCTGGTGGCCTGGTCTCAATTGATTGGTCCCGAAATAACGATAAATTCGCCGTTAGAGGGACAAGTGTGCGACTCGTCATCACCAACATATAATATTTGGATCGAAGGAAACGATGTGGATTCGGTTTGGTACAGGGTCAATGGAGGAGAACGAATTTATCTTCCGGGCAACAACGAAACAAGCACGGGTACGATAAATTCCACAATATGGAACGGATTGGAGGATGGATCGATCGAAATTGCTTTTTATACTAATGACACTACGGGAAATCAGAGAAGTGCTAGAGTTTTTGTGATTAAAGACTCTCAAGCGCCCTTGATCTCAATTATATCCCCTACAACCGATCAGAAATTTAGTTCCGCACCAAGTTATGAGGTTGAAATAACAGAGGCCAATATAGTCTCGACTTGGTACACTTTAAACGAAGGCGATCCAATTGAATTTACCCAAACAAGTGGTCAGATAGATTCAATGCTATGGGACGAATTAGATGATGGAACTATTATCATCCGATTTTATGTGGTAGATGTGGCAGGAAACGAAGTTTATGCTGAAGTACAAGTAGTAAAATCGACTACATCAGGAGTAGAACCAACTGTTTCAGGATACGACTTTCTCGTTATAAGTGGTATTATCTCCATAGCGACTCTAATCTTATCTGTGATCACGATAAAAAAACGAAGACATTAAATATTAAATAAGCTCAACTTTTTTTTTTCTTTATAATTTCTATTTAAACTAGAACTAATATCAAATAATTATAGGTAAAGAAATTGTTACAAACCACGAAGATAATCGGGACGACGCAGTTGGGGATTTTGGATACCAGCTTCAATTATCTTGAGAAACTTTTCTTTATCTTTGGCTAATTCTCCTTTCAAACCCATGTAATTGGAAGCGTGGTTCGTGTTAAACACGCACTTGTGCAAGTCGTCAGATGTATGTGTTATCATCGTGTGCAATTCCTCTAAGATTTGCTCGCTAGAACACGGTTGAAACTCTCCAGTAGACGCTTGCTCCCATAATTCCGTATTTGGCACGATTCGCAGTGTTAAAGGAGATACATACCATTCAATCGGGTCGGGTGGAGCCATTCGATTGATCAGTTTAGCTGATTCGATTGCGTGTTTCCTACTCTTCTCGGGATCGTTCCCCGCAAGACCTAAGAGAAAAATTCCAGACCAAGCGATTCCCGCTCGATGACAATTTTGAGCCGCAAGAGCAATCTCGTCTTGGGTCGTGCCTTTTTTGCACGCCTTTAGCACGTCATCATCTCCGCTTTCAATTCCAACATAAACCATGGTAAATCCGCTTTCTGCCAGCATTTTCAAGTCCTCATCTGACTTACTCACGATGTCCTTGGCGTGAGCGTAAGCGCTAACTTTTCTCAAATTCGGATGTATTTCATAGCTATATCTGGTTAATTCCGCAAGAATCTCGGGCTTAACGACAAATGCGTTTCCGTCTTCGAAAAAAATCTTTTCGATTCGATCTCCGTAAAAATCACGCGCTTTTTTTATATCTTCTTTAATCTCTTCGATATTTTTTCGTATGGAGAATTGTTTAGTCCTATACATTGAACAGAATGTGCACTTGCGGGTACATCCCGTTGTAATGGCTATCAATAATGCGTCCCATTCCGAGGGAGGTCTGAATACGGGTTCCACCAAATTTCCAACGACATAATTCATGATAACTTCAAGTAATTACAAGTATTAATATAACTTTAATTTTGTTCTTTTAAAAATTAATTAAATATCCAAGATGGGATAGGACGCGAAAGTGATTGATAAGATAAGAAACATATTTGTTGAAAAATGACATTTGGATCTTTTATTCGTCAAAAAATCGCGCGAGAACGATCATTTTTGCTTAGCAAATCTATAAATAGCTGTATTTCCATTATTGTCACAAGGGTATTTAAAATTATAAACTTATTTTGGGGTTTTAGTGGAACGAAAAGTAAAAGGAACTTTAGTTAAAGTAATTACGAAGGGAATTAAATCGGATAAAGCTCATGTAAATGAATATGAGGAGATGCTCTCGGATAAAGCAAAGCAATATTTAAACGATCGCATAATGGACTCTATTTGGTATTCTTACGAAGTGTATTTTGAGTTGTACAACACTTTAATTAAAGTTGTTGCTAAAAATAATCGAGAACTCGTGATTAAGTGGGGACGCGAGTTCGGTGAAAATGTGATGACATCCATTTATAAAAACCTGATTGTGTCGGGTAATGTTAAAAAACTCGTGCAAATGTACCCGCGATTTCATTCCATGCTATTTAATTTTGGGAGCACATCGTTAGAATGGATCCATGACAACGAGCTAATTTACACATTGAGCGACTTCGATCCTAAGTTTGAATTATGGTATTATACGACGATCGGATGGACGCAAAGAGCAATAGAATTGTGTTTGAAAAAAAAAGTACATTTTGAGTTCTTAAAGAAATCTTGGGAAGGAGACGACGTAACGCAATTCAAACTCACTTGGCTTCAGTGATTTTAGCTAATTATTATGTGAACTCTATCCTAAATCCGATTCTATTATTCTAAATCTTCCTTATTACTTTGCAAGGATTTCCCGCAGCAAATACACGCGATGGGATGTTCTTAATCACGATTGATCCGGGTCCAATAACAGAATCTTCTCCGATCGAAGTTCCAGGGCATACTACGGTGTTTCCTCCGATCCAAGCATTTTTTCCAATGATCACTGGTAATGCCAATTCTCGACCCTGCTTGCGTAATTCGGGTTCTAATGGATGCGACGCACAATAAACTTGTACATTAGGACCTAGCAAGGCGCCATCTCCAATCTCAACGGTGTTGCAATCCAATATGACGCAGTTCGTATTCATATAAACGCCCTTTCCAAGGAAAATATTGCTTCCATAATCGCAAGTGAAGGGTGGCTCAATGGTTAATGGATCAACAAATTTGGCGAGCAACTTTTTCAAAATAGCATCATGTGAAAAAGAATCGTTAAATTTTGTATTATTGTATTCTTGACATAACATGCGAGCCATTTGTCTTTCTTTTACGAGCTCAGGGTCATTTGCATTGTATAAATTACCTAAAAGCATTTTTTCCTTTTCAGTTTGAGCTGTCATTATAATGTGAATGATGATTTTTTTATAAATGTAATAATGCTCTAATGATAAATAAAACTCGTTATAAATATTTAAAATATTATCAAAAAAAAATTACTATTTCATACCAATGGGTTTTTTAATTCATGATATAAGATCTGAATATAATATTCTAAGAAATTGAGGACTTGAGTAGCATGCTGTCTGTTCATTCTTTCAATTCTGGGAATATTTAAATGTAAAAATTTTTATTGATATTTCATACTAGTCATTGCTTAAAAGGAGAATGCGAATGGACACGAATATTGCTATAAGCGGGACATGTTCCTTAATTTTCATAATAGTATCGAGCATTGTAGGATTAAAAATTATCATAGGTTACCACTATAGTAGGAATCGAATCCATCTTTATGTTGGAATCGTGTGGATACTAATGTCAGAAGCGTGGTTTGCCAGCGCTATATCGTTTTTAATCGCACTTTTTACCAACGGTTCAGGGCTTCAATTCTATCCCGAAATTTACTTCTTAATCGGAAATTCTCTCGTACCCATTAATCAGATCATCTGGGTAATTGTAATTACGGATTTCTTTGCGAAAGAAAGGCAATTGCTTTTTGTTGGGATTTATTGCGTGTTTGCGGCATTTTTAGAAGTTCTTTTACTCTTAGGTATATTTATTGATCCTAGCACCATCGGTACATTAGTATCTCCTGTCGATGTTGAGTACGAACCACTTACGATTTTATGGGCTTCCATAAATTTAATAATTTTCGTAATTCCAGGATTGATGTTAGGAAGGACTCTAATGCGTTCCAATAATAAGGAACATCACTTAAAAGGAAAATATTTGATCTTAGCATTCGTTTTATTTGGAGTAGGTGCGATTCTTGACGCACTTAAGTTTATTCCCGTGTTCTTCCTTCCAATCACGAGAAGTATCTTGATTGTGAGTTCAATATGTTACTACGGTGGTTTTATCCTACCGAAATGGATGAAAGGATCCTTAAAAAATATCCAGAATTCCTTTGAAACATCCCAAAATAGTTAATAGTTGCCTTTGATACCTTTATTATAATCTTTTTTTATAAAAGACACGATTGAAGATTATGAAATGTCGAAAGTTAGGAAAAACGGGTATCGATGTATCTGAAGTATCTCTCGGAACGTGGCAATTAGGCGGTGTCTGGGGCCAAGACTTCAAGGAGGAACTCGCTAAAAAAACTCTTCAGACGGCGTATTCTACAGGAATGAATTTTTTTGACACGGCGGACGTGTATCGAGATGGTCTTAGCGAGCGGGCATGTGGAAAATTTCGAAGCGAACTCGGAGTTGAAAAACAGATATATATCGCTACAAAATGCGGAAGAAAGTTAAATCCCCACGATTCGGCAGGGTATACACCAACTAATTTGGAAAAATTCGTAAACGACAGTTTAAAGAATCTAAAAACGAATACTATTGACTTGCTTCAACTTCATTGTCCACCAACTGATGTATATTACAAGCCCGAAGTCTTTTCTTACTTGGACGATCTAGTTAATGATGGTAAGATAAGACATTATGGCGTTAGCATAGAAAAGGTAGAAGAAGGACTAAAAGCACTCGAATACGAAAATTTATCTACTATTCAAATCATTTTTAATATCTTCCGTCAAAGACCAAAAGAATTGTTGTTTGAAAACGCTAAGAAAAAAAATGTTGGAATCATCGTGCGCGTGCCTCTAGCGAGCGGTCTGCTTTCTGGAAAATTCACGCAAAACACTCAATTTGGCAAAGACGACCATAGATCTTTCAATCGCAACGGTGAAGCGTTCGACAGGGGAGAGACATTTTCTGGAATTGATTATCAATTGGGATTAGATGCTGTTGAGAAAGTAAAAATCGTTTTAAATAATCCTGAAAATCTAGCACCATTCGCTTTACGATGGATATTGATGCATGAAGCAGTATCGTGTGTCATTCCCGGAGCGAGTAAGCCAGAGCATGTGCTATCTAACGCTTCCGCTTCTGAGCTTCCTCCCTTAACCAAGACGCAAATGCAAGAAATCGAGGAAATCTACGATTCAATGATAAAACCAATTGTTCATAATCTGTGGTAATTCTTGCGTTGATATAAAAATTCGAGCAGTATTAATAAAGCCTGTCGTATTTTCGTTACTTATATGTTAAAACTCGTTCTCAACCAAGCAACCTGTAAAGAACTCCGCCTTGAAATGTTAATAAAGAATGTGAAAGGCTTTCGAAGTCTTGAACTTGATTCTTTTAAATTAAATAGAGCAGTCCAAAATGATATCAACCTTAATGCTATTAAAGAACTAATGGCTTCTTACGATATCGAAATCGAAAGCCTATTTGGCTTAAAAGACTTTTCATTAAACTCTGAAAAGCTTTTCAAGCGTGAAACACTACCCTCCTTTCAGCAAATGATGTCCCAAGCGTATAAGTTAGAGACTGGACTCTTGATCGTGACTCCTTCCCTACTTGACGAAAATGCGATCCAAGCAGGCATCCCTCAATGGAGAATTTTGAAAAGGACTGAAAACAGACTGAAATTTCTTTTAAAAAAAGCGTTTGAAAACGGATTAAAGCTTGGTTTTGAATTTCTAAGTGATCCATTTTGTTCATTATCAAACGCGAGTGATTTAAAAGAACTTTTCGAAAGATTAGAGGATAAAGAAAACTTGGGCATTGTAACTAATGTTGTTCATCTAGCTCGAGATAAATTAGATTACGCTCAACTAAAGGATTTATCCGAGAGCTTGTTATTGTTTCGCTTGAGCGATTTTAAATTCAAAAGATTTTCCGAGGGATTGTCTTATAAAGACGCTGAAAAGCAAGTTTCAGAAAAAGAATTATTCGATTTTAAGGAATTCTTTAGGTGGGCTCGCAAGATCGGTTATCGACGTCCTTATTCCATTATTTTGGCCGAGAACGATTGTTCGAAAGGACTTTATCAGAAGGTCTTTAATTATTTATATCCCCTGTTCCGAACAAGCGAGGATCCAACTTGAATTCAAATTAAGATTTATTTAATTTTAGATATAGAAAATTACAATGGATTATTGCAGAGAACAAATATTAAAATTTATTTAAATTTCAATAAAATAATTCATATTTACCAAATCTTCTTGAACGGATACCTTGTTCTTTCTTGGCGTTTCAAAAGTTAAAGACACTTCAGACCCAATGTTAAGCAAAATATTTTTAATCCCGCTCAAGTTGTATTGGCCTTTTCCCAACGGCAAGTGTTCGTCAAGCTCGTTGGTTAAATTACCGTCAGACAAATGAAAATGAATGGGTTTTTTAATTTCGAGGAAATTTTCAATCAGTTCAAGAGAGTCATAAGATTTTGAAATTGCTGTTTTTACAGCATGATTCAAGTCGAGACAGAACTCCAATCCCGTCACTTGCTCAAAAAATGGTAAAATTGATTCTGGGTGATATGCCAAGCAAGTTCCTCCAGCAAGCGATCGATAAGGCATGTTTTCTAAAGCAAGAGGTGCAATGATTAACTGCTTCAAGTTCGATATCGAAAGCTGGAGGTCTCCAGACTCCGGATGAACGATATAACAACTAGGACTCAATGCTTGTAATAAGTCCTCATGTGTTCTTACCCTTTCGATAAATTCTTGATTAAATTTGGTTTGTTTCTTGTTTCCAAAATCTATTCCTTTCGTGAAATGGGGTAAATGTATGTTATAGGGTATTTGTAGGCTTTTTATGACGCTTAAATCTTTTGATTTAAAATCAAATGGTAAAAGTATTTCCACGAAATCTATAATATCTTGATGCTCGCGTATCTGCTGAAATAAACCAATTTCGTTTAAATGTATCTTAATGCCTATCTTGATATTTTCGATCATCACGACCTTGTAATGATTTACTTACTTTTAATTTTCTTAAAAAAAAAATAAAATATAAAAAAAAATTGAAATTAGTAAAATTATCGATTGACAAATTTTTGCTTGTAGAGATTCAATCCTTCTTGAATGGCAGAGCTTAAGAGAGATTCTTGACTCTTATCAATCATGATTCGCTTTATTTCTGTTTCGAAATATTCGAATAAATTGACGGCGATATCTACTTTTTCACTTGATGTTGATTTCTTTATTTCATCCAAACCTCTCTTTTTATCAACTTGCCAATTCTTAATAGCGCGCCACATAAATCCTTTAATTGCTCGTTCTGGCACTGGAAGGTGATCTGCAACCAAACCTGCCATGGATTCGATAATTTGTCTCTGATCGGTTTCCATGTGTAAAGTTTTGTAATAATCTTCTGCTTCTTTAATGGATTGAGAATTAAATTTTATTGCCATTTTTATACATACCTCTTCAAAAATGATAAGTATTATACATACATTGAATAGTAGAATATGTATATAAACATTGTTTTACATTTCAATGTTGCGCGATACAATACAAATAAAATCATATGAAAATCAACGATATTATTTTGCTACTATAATAGGTTTGAATAAAATATTACAATAACTTTTATATATGTATATATATACAAAATATATGTAAAAAAGGTGTATTAATTATTATTGATCTCAAAAAAACAGAGGAAATGGAACAATACGAACAGGAAACAGGTAGGCACGCAATTTGGAGGAATAAAATCACAGAGGGATTTAAAAAGTGGCAAAAAGGAGAAAAGGATTATTATTTAAATCGAGATAGGTTGTCTCTCTATGTTCCAGAAGGTGTAAAAGAAGAGTGGATCAATTTTGCTGAAAAAAATAATTATTCTAGTTTATCAAAACTCATTAGAAAAGCAGTAGAATCATTAATAGATCAAGATGTCTTATTTACAGAAAAAACAGAGGATTTTCTATCTAATTTATCTCACGACTTAAAAGATCCTCTCACCTCGCTAAAAGCATATTTACAGCTCATCATTGAAGAATATGGAAGTTCTTTTGAAGAGGGTGTTCGAAATATTCTATCAAATGCTTTTAATCAATGTATTAATCTCGAAAAAATCATCGTAAAGAAGTTAGATGTAATAAAATCAGATAATACTAGTAAATTATTCCTAGATTTAAATGAGTGCGATATTGCCTTGATAGAGGACGAAGTTACAGTCGTAAATTTCTTGGAAATCTTCTTTAAAAAGAAAGGATTTTCTTGCGTTTCGGCGACAAACGGTAGAGATGGTCTTAAACTATTTTCTGAATATACTCCGAAACTCGTTTTACTTGATCTCATTTTACCGGACATTAGTGGTTATGATATAATTAAATCGATCAGGTCAAATAAAACAATTCAAGACATCCCAGTCGTCTTTCTAACTGCGATTCCAAGAGCAGAGGCCTTAGAAAATATGAAAAAATTTAATGTAACTGATGTGATTTCAAAGCCTTTTGATTTAAAGGATTTTAAAGTAGTTTTTGATCTTCTGAAAAGATAAAAATTCTTCTAATTCTAAAATACCTCCTGAATAATTAAAAAAAATTATATGTGTCTATTGTTTATAAGATCAACTTTCTGATTTTTTCACGAGATCTTTTTTAAACAATCGTACGGTAAATGTCGATCCTTTATTTTTTCCTTCAGATTCGACAAAGATTTGGCCTCTATGTAATTCAACGATTTCCTTTGAAATATATAAGCCCATACCAGCACCTTCTATATACACATTTTCTCCCTTCCCGTATCGTTCTATCTTCCCAAATCTTTTAAATAATCTTGTTTTCTCTTCTTGGGTGATTCCAACACCCGTATCGCGAATTATTATATCAATGTAATCTTTAGTTTCTTTAAAATTTACAAATATTCGCCCTCCTGGCAGTGTATTATTAATTGCGTTAGATAAAATATTTGTTATTACTTGTTCAAATAACATCTTATCCAAGTATATCATAAATTTGGGAGGAAGATCCACATCACATCTAATATCTCTAGATTTTGCATAAAATTCCAATTCATGTACTTGATCCCTAACTATTTTTAGGATATTTTTTTCTTGAAGGTTTAATTCTTGCTTCTTATAGTCGAATTTTGAAGCGTTCACGAGCGTTTCTATGAGAGTTCTTAGTCGTTTAGTGCCTTTCTCTATGATTTTCATTAATTCTAATATTTCTTTACTCATTTTATTTTCGTGTATATCCAATAAAACCTGCAGAGCACCATACACGGAAGTAACTGGTGTATTTAATTCGTGCGAAATCCGTGTTACAAGTTCTTGACGCATGTCGTTTAGTTTCTGAATTCTCTGTCTTTCCTCGATAACCAGAATCTCCGCCTCTTTTTTCTCCGTAATGTCTAATATGATGATTTGAAGTAAGTTTTTATTTTCAGAAAGATGGATCGTAGAACTTTGCCAGAGAAACCACTTTTCAAGCCCCGACGGCATTACAGCTTTTAATTCTATTGGTTCTGTTTTATATCCACTCTTGAGTAGATCGATTCGTTGGACAAATATTTTCGATAGTTCTTTAGAATTTTTAAATAATTGAATCAGTTCTATAAAACTTCTCCCTTGGACGAATTTATTATAGACCTCCGAGATCAAGGTTTGAATCTTATCATTGACTGCCACCAAATCGTAAGAATCGTTAAATAACATGATCCCGACGGGAGATTCCTCAAATAACTCGCGATATTTCTTTTCTGACACCTTTAATTTATTTTCAGCATTTTTGCTTTTAGTAATGTCAATTATCGTAATGAAATCCGCTAATCCTCCTTCAAATATTATCGTTTTAGAATAAGTTTCAACCCATATTATTTGACCCGATTTTTTAACACCACGGTATTGATAATGCGTGATTGCGTCTGCGCCCCCCTCTTGCTTTTTTTTTAGTTGGTCTAATGCGAATTCTCTGTCGTCTGGATGTATGGCTTTTTTAACATCTTCCAAGGTAAATGCCATAATTTCCTCTAAGCTATATCCAAAAATATCAAGATACGCTTGGTTGATATACTTTATTTGATTTTCTTGAACAATATTTATACCCATTAAAGATTGTTCCGCCAAAATTCTGAATTTCTCTTCTGATTCCTTGAGTTCACGCTCAGACTTGACTTTATCCGTGACATCTCTCACAATTGCTTGAAGATAACATGTATTTTTAATTAAAATGCAATTTAGCGAGACTTCAGCGTCAATGAAATTTCCGTCCTTTTTTTGATGTTTCCAATAGAATCTCTGGGCATTTCCATTCAATGCATTATTCATATAATCAATAGCCATTTTTTTGGATTCCATTCCATTTGGTTGAAATATAGGAGAAATATCCCAAGGATAAAGGCCTAAAATTTCCGATTGCTGTTCATATCCAAAGATTTCTAATGATTTTTTATTACACTCAACGAACTTATATTCTTTCATTAAAAAAATCGAATCGTTAGCACCATCGAAAAGAGCTCGATATTTTTGTTCCGAATCTCTTAATTCTTCTTCAAACTTCCGCTTCTCAGTCATATCTATTTGCATTATCAAATCCGCAGGTCTATCATCATATTGTATTGTTTTAGAAAAATTATCAACCCAGATTTTCTCTCCTGATTTTTTAATTCCTCGATATTGATAATGCGTGATTACATCTCCGTTGCCTTCTTGTTTTTTTTTTACCTGTACTCTAACAATCTCTAAGAATTCGGGTGCAATAAGTTTTAGAAACTCACTTGGCTTCCAGTCGTAAACCTCTTCAAGTGAATAGCCATATATGTCTGCTAATGTCTTATTAACATATTTAACGAGATTGTCTTGAATAATTGTTATTCCCATTAAATTTTGTTCACTTATGCTTTTGAATTTCTCTTCAGATTCTAAAATTTTTTGCTCGTTTCTCCGGCGATTGGTTATATCTATTACAATTTCTGCGACCATATCAATGAAACCGTCGGAATTTGGAATGGGTGCGGAATAAATTTCATAAAAACGACCGTCAACACCCTTTAACTCAATTCTTTCAACACTATTGTTTTTAATTGCTTTTTCCATCGGACAGAATTCGCATGGTTTGTCTAATGCCATGTATTTTTTGTAGCAAATCTCTCCAGCGAAATCCCCAAATCTTTCTTTTAAAACCTGGTTTTGGAATAATATCTCGTGATTTACACTGACGATATCGATACCTATCCCAACAAGATTAAGTGCATTTATCAGAGCATTGTTTTTATCGTTAATATCTGCTTTGTTTAAAAACATTTCAAAGTTACGGAATTTCGTCGTTAAATTATATTTCAAAATATACTTATTAAAATGTAAAAACTATTCAATATAAGTATATGCGTAAGGTCACACGACCTTGATAATATTCCCAAAAGCAAAAAAAACACACTATTCTCAGATTAAAAACAATAAAAATGAATTTAAAATATTACTAAGTTTAAAAAACTATTTTCTTTATTTTTGATTATATCCCAAAAGCAATTGTCTTTAGCGAATAAAGAATAAGAATTTAACATCGTAAAATTTTCCTAATATTTATTTGAAAGCATTTATTAAACCATCGAACATTGCCCTAAGTTTGCTTTCATCTTCATTAACAAGTTTTGCTAGTGACTTTATTTCTAAAATCTGGAAATTAGTATCAGCTTCTGCTAGTATCTCGTCGTTAAGATTTAATATTGTTGAACGCACGGTGGCGCGCTTGCCGTTGAAATCAATTAATTCTCCCACAATCTTGATCAGCGTGTTTAAGAAGACTGGCTTGTAAAACTTGATGTGTGCATCTAGTGTTACACCTTGTTTCGAAAGGTTAGATAGCACGGTCCAAGCAGATATTTCGTCTAGCAGGGTGGCAACAATTCCTCCGTGTGCGATCGTATTAAATCCCGAGAAATCGTCTGATAAAATGGTATAAGAGACCATTTTTTTTTCTATAAGCTTTACTTCAAGTTGTAGGCCTCTCTGATTTTTTAAGGAACAACCAAAACAATTTCCTGGACCGGGATTAGTAATTCCTTCGAAATTAATTCCATGTTTTTTCAATTCTTGTTTAATTTTTTCTTGTTTTTCCAAATCTCATAACCACTACTTTCTAAGATATGGATTAAAAATAATTCTTGCATAAAAACCTTTATATTGAGGCTTTTAGAGACGATACATTTGATTTTGCGTCTTTTATTTTATTAAATAATTCACACTAATTTAATTGGAAAAAATTCAGATTCAAAAGATAAATAATAAACAAGAGAAATAGTTAAAAATTATACATTTTAAATAAATCAAAAAAGAATTTGGGATTTCAAATTTATTTTGTTTTAACACATCTACGGCCTTTTTTATTGAGAATAGAACTTCTATTTATGTTTATCTCAGACGATTGTAGTTATGGTGTTCAGATCATTTTTATATAACCTAATGATAAATGTCGATCCTCTATTTCTTCCTTCAGATTCGACAAAAATTTGGCCTCCGTGTAATTCAACGATTTCTCTTGAAATGTATAATCCTAAACCTACTCCTTCAATATATATATTATCACCTTTTCCATATCGTTCGATTTTCCCAAATTTTGTAAATAATCTTGCTTTCTCTTCTTGAGTAATTCCAATACCCGTATCCCGAATTATGATATCAATATATGTTTTTTTTTCATCAAAACTAACATATACATGACCTCCGGGTAATGTATTATTGATGGCATTAGATAAAATATTCGTTATTACTTGTTCGAATAAAATTTTATCTACTCGTAACAAAAATTTCGATGTAAGGTCCAACTCAATTGAAATGTCTCTAGAATTTGCGTAAAATTCTAATTCACGCACTTGTTTTTTTACTAGTTTTAAAATATCATTCTCTTGAAGATTTAATTCCTGCATTTTATATTCGAATTTTGAAGTGCTGACGAGTGTTTCTACGAGATTTTTCAGTCGTTTTGTACCTTTCTTTACAATATTTAAAAATTCCAACACATCTTTATCTAATTTATGTTTATATCGCTCGAATAAGACTTGTAAAGCTCCATGGGCTGTTGTTAAAGGAGTTTTCAGCTCATGCGAGATTCTAGTTATAAGTTCTTGACGCATTTGGCTGAGCTTCTGAATTCTCTCTCTCTCTTCTGAAATCAATCTTTCCGCTTCTTTCTTTTCAGTAATATCGTGTATTAATATTTGGGTGAGAGTTTTATCGTGAAGGGCAATTCTTGAGCTCTGCCAATATAACCATTTTTCAAGCCCAGAAGGCATTACTACTTTTATTTCTATTGGCTCTAATTTGAGTCCTCTATTGAGTAATTCGATACGCTTTGTGAATATGGTTGATAATTCCTCAGAATTCCGAAAAAGCTTTATTAAATCTGCAAAATAATTACCTTGGAAGAATTCATCATAAACTTCAGGTATTAAGACTTCAATCATTTCATTTATTGCTAATAAATTGTATTTCTCGTCAAAAAGCAAGATTCCAACGGGAGACTCATCAAACAAGGCTCTATACTTCTCCTCGGACTCTTTCAACTCGCGTTCCGCTCGTTTAAGTTCCGTAATATCTGTTACCATCGTCAAAAAATAAGGCTCGCCTTCTAAGTTTATTATTAACGAAGAAAACAATCCAGATAACTTCCTTCCATCCTTTTTTTTAAAGTCTATTTCAGAATTTTGAATTGATTGGTGTTTTTTAATCCTTTCTATTATTTTTTCTCTGTCATAATAATCAGCATATAAATCGAGCTCCTTTACGGTCTTTCCAATCACTTCTTCTTTAGTAAAACCAAGCGTATTCAAGAAAGAGTTATTTACTTCGACAAAACGCCCCTCTTCAAAAGTAGTAATTCCCATTAAAATAATACTTTCCTGAAAAACGAGAGAAAATTTTTCTTCTGACCGTTTTAACTCTAGTTCTGCTTGCTTGAGTTCGGTAACATTCGTTACCATCGTCAACAAATAAAGTTGCCCTTCTAAGTTTATTTTTAACGAAGAAAACAATCCTGATAGCTTTCTTCCGTCCCTGGCTCTAAATTCTATTTCAGAATTTTGAATTAATTTGTCTTTTTTAATCTTTTCTACTATTTGTTCTCTGTCATAATAATTCGCATATAAATCGAGCTCCTTTACGGTCTTTCCAATCACTTCATCTCTGGCATAACCAAGAGTGCTCAAAAATGCTTTATTTACTTCGACAAAACGCCCCTCTTCAAAAGTAGTAATTCCCATTAAAATAACGCTTTCCTGAAAAACGAGAGAAAACTTATCTTCTGACCGTTTTAACTCGAGCTCCGCTCGTTTGAGCTCAGTGATATCATTTGCCATCGTCAACAAATAAGGTTCGCCTTGCAAATGTATTAAAAGCGTTGAGAATAATCCAATAAATTCTCTTCCATCCTTCGCCTTTAATTTTACTTCGAAATTCTTAACTTTCTTGTTATTTTTGATTCTGTCTAAGATCATTTCTCTTTGATGATAATCTGCGTATAAATCGAGCTCTTTCGTAGTCTTCCCAATCACTTCATCTCTGGTGAAACCAAGCGAGTTCAAAAAAGCTTTATTTACTTCAACAAACTTTCCTTCGTCAATAGTGGTTATTCCCATTAAAAAAACACTTTCTTGGAATATGAGTGAAAATTTTTCTTCCGAATCTTTTAACTTTTGTTCGTTTTTTTTACGCTTAGTTATATTTATTATAGATGCCATCAATCCAATGTGTTTTCCATTATCGTCAAGAATCAAGCTTATCGAAGCTTGAATATGAAATAAGGTTCCATCTTTTTTTTTTGCTTTCAATTCGCCGAACCACTTCCCCATTTTCTTGACTGTATCGAATATTTCATCGAAAAAATAATCTTGATAAAATAAAATATTAATGTGTCTATTAAGTAGCTCTTCGGCATATTCGAAGCCCCAAATTCTAACGATGGCAGGATTGACAAAATTTATCGTTCCATCAAGGTCGCTTGAAACAATAGCACTTAAATCCGAGTTGATAATATGGGCTTTATAATAAAGATCCTTCTCTTTCATCCTCCGGTCAGTCACATCCATGACGACCTCTATTACTTTATCGACGGTTCCATTGGAATTGGTCAAGGGCTTAGAAACTAGCTCATAAAACCTTCCATCAGCGCCTACTAATTCAGTCTTCTCAACAGATTTGTTTTTAATGATTTTTCCAAAAGGACAAGATTCACACGGTCGGTCTCTCGCCATATATTTCTTATAACATTGATCTCCAATGTTATCCCCAAATTTTTCTTTTAAAACTTTATCTTCAAATAAAATTTTGTATTGAATGTTTACGATACTAATACTTACACCAACACTACTAAGCGTACTTATCAGGGGATTATCTTTATCAATTATATCTATATTATTAAATGCCATTATAAAATATCAAGAGTTCGCAAGTGACTTTTAATTCAATTATCGTCAAAATGAATAATATTATTTTTTGTTTTTATGTGTTTTCATATGTATGTACTTAGAAAAAACACCTAAAAAAATGCAAAATTAACGAATAAATTACTAAATTTTATTAAAAATATTATAATATCAAAATTAAAGGTGTTTTAAAGACGATACTTTTAGGATTTATTTTAGTTTTATTAGGTAGTTCAAACAAATTTAATTGGAAAAAAAATTCAGGCTCAAAAGATAATAATAAACAAGAGAAATAGTTAAAAATTATATAAATGTGTCTTTCTTTTAAGATTATAAGCAAAAATATTTGTGTATTGAGGAGTAAAAATTGACGACCTACGATTACACGTTCAAAATCCTTTTATTGGGTGACGCATCAGTTGGAAAGACGTCGTTTACAAAGAGATATTGTTACAACATATTCAACCCCTCGGAAAAATAGGTTTTAATTCGAAGCCATTCCGAAAAGACTGACGATTGGGGTTGATTTTCACGTCAAGACCATAGAGCTTAAAGAGAAAAAGGTCAAGCTCCAGATATGGGATGTTGGAGGGGAAGAACGATTCCGTTTCCTGCTTCCTACTTATTGTCTTGGTGCGAACGCGGCGTTTCTATTGTACGATACCACTAGATCCTATACTTTAGACAATATTCCCGAATGGACATCAATCGTTCGTCAAAAAGGGGGGGATATTCCTATAATGCTCGTAGGTGCAAAGATAGATCTCGCAACAAACCAAAGGGAAGTCCCTCGTGAATTGGGTATTCAAGTTGCAGAGAAGAACAATCACGCCTCATTTGTGGAGATAAGCGCCAAGGATAACACAAATGTGTTCAAGGCATTTGAGGTCCTTTCCGAATTAACATTAGAAAAAATCGAACAATAACGAGGAAAAAAGCATGGGAGAAAGCGAATTCATAAAAATTTCAAACGTGTTCACCTCGTTGGACATAATAGAAAAGGGTATCGAAAAAATCTATTATTACCTCCTCAAACACAATAAGATTGAAAACCTCAAGGAAGTTTGCGAGCAATTTGATTTAACCTTAAAACGTGGCTATAAAATTTGTTCTGTTTTAAACGATTTAGAACTCGTGCAGATTTACGATAGACCCATGAAAGTTCTAATTGCCACTCCAATCGCTTCTATCTGGCAGAAAATTATGAATAACAAGATCGAAGAGTTGAGAGCTCAATTTCAAGAAAAAAGAAAAATTTGTGAATCCTCGCTGCAGGATTTTCTCAAGAGCTATAATCTTCTCGAAGAAGAACCTCAAGAACCCGTTGAATTCATTAATTTTGAATCTGCCCAGTTTGAGCACATTCAATATGCGTTTTATACTAAAAAATCCAGTAAATTAGCCGTAGGAATTAGATATAGAAATCCATTAGTCAGTTCAATTTGTAAGGCTATTGAAAGCAAAGGAGATGAATTTAGTGCTAACGAACTTCCCGAAAGCTTGAGAACCTCCATTATCCAAGGAGTTGAACATTTGAAAAAGAATTTGAAAATAATCGATATCAAAGTTATTTTTAATTCTGAATTGCTAGAATCGCTAATAAAGAGCAAGGAATTCAAAGTTATATGCGAAATTTTGGAAGGAACAATGCTTGAATTTAATAAATTCTCTGTGAAGGTTGTAGACGATAATTTTAGCAATTTCTGCCTCATGGGGGACAATGAACTCGTACAACCTAGCTTTTCTCCTACACACGATCTCATAGGAATATATATATCGCGAAACAAAAATATCTTCCAAATATTCGACGATAAATTCAACGAATTGTTTAGTAAAGCAACGCCCTTAGCAACATATGTTGAAAAAAATGGGTTGCTCGAGGATAATCCTATTACTGAACTACAAGCCTTTATTTTATGTATGCTCTGATCAATCTAATAAAAATTTAAATCTGATCTGCTTAAAATCTATAAAATAAAAAATATAACAAAAAAAAACAAAACAAAAAAAAGAAAAAATAATTGTCTTATTTTTTCTGTTGTGCAAGTATCGCTTTCTTATATTTATCTAACATTTTACGAGGAGTTACAGGGTTCATTGATCGTTCGATAATATCCAAATCCTGTTTAATGCCAAATAAGTATCGAGCGATATCTTTTAACTTTTCTATATCGTAACGTCCTGCCATGGCGATGGTTTCCATTTGTGGAGAACCTCCTCCGTGAAGGCCCGCAACTTGCGTTAACGCACCAAAATCAGAACAACCCAAGTTTTCAACGCCCTTGAAGCATTTTAATACATCTTCGGGGGGTATCTTTGGATTTCTTTGCATGTACTTCATGGCAAGCTTGCCTACTTCCTCATTGTAGAAAGTGTCCATAAAAGGCAATGCGGCCATCAAACCACCAGCAAGATCGGCTAAAGTCTTATATTCGTCGTAAATATTTTCTCCAGCGTGTCTTCTTCCAGCGTTGGTGAGTATTTCGTCTGGTATTTGCGTGCCAGAGGGAGATCGTTCCGAGTGTAAAGCGCTTGACTCTCCTGCGGCGTAAACGAGCTCTGCGGTCCCTAACATGTGTGAAACCTTTTCCTTGGCGTGATTCATATGATCTATACCATTATATTCCGCAACGAGCGCTGATGCGCTGGCTAAGACTTCAGTTATGGCGGGTTTGCAACCGCAGTAAGAATGTCTATGGTAGTGAGCAAACATGAGGGCTAAGAATCCTGCATAGGGCGTTTGTCGCTTATCCGCTTGTCCGTTCAAGAATATTCTTTCGTTTGGAACGAATACATCGTCAAATACGATGAAAGTTTCGGCATCTCCAAGTTCTATTGTTCTCGGTAGAGCCTCTTCTGGGGTTATTTCTGGTTTATGAAAGAAAGCTGGTCGTGCAAGTAATTTTACTCCTTCCGTATCTGCTGGGATGGCAAACGAAACAGCATATTCGTAATCCTCAGGCATCATCATCCGACATGGGACGGCTACTATTTCATCAACATATGGTGTATTTGTGATACATTGCTTTGCTCCTCGAACGATTATGCCATCTTCTCGTGTTTCTATAATTCTTAAATAAGCGTCTGGGTTTTCTTGTTGGGATGGTCTTTTTGATCTATCTCCCTTGGCATCCGTGCTTGCGCACGAGGCTGCCAAATCTTTTTCTTGGAACATTTTCATGTAGTTTAAAAAATTTTGGTGATACGAAGTTCCAAGCGCTTGGTCGCATTCGTAAGTTACTACGGATATGGCGTTAAGCGCATCGATACCCATGCATCTCTGAATGCATCCGCCAGTCCTGTGGCATAATACTCGAGTCATTCTTTGTTTTTTTAATAGATCGTCGGCATCTTGATGGATGTGGGTAAATCGATTGATTTTTTCTCCAGTAATATGTGATGTTGCGGTACATACTCCTTCAAATTTAGGATCGTGTGCTCTTTCGAATGTTTCTTTTAATATGCGCATGCCTCCCTTGAGTCGGGGATCGTCCCTTCCTACCTTTTCAATGCCAATCCAAATTTTAGGCTACATGGCGCATAAATCCTTGTAATATTCATCAAATTTTCTCATATTTTTAACACGATAATTATTGGTTTTTTTTAATGTTACTATAGTAGTATTTATGAAAAAATATAAATATCACGATCCACTTTACGATCGTAGAACTAACATTTAATTCTTTTTATTACAATTATAAGATATAACTGAAATTGGTTGGTTTAAACGAATACTATGAAAGATAATCACACGGTTGAAAGTAAAATATCCATTCGTAGATCGGGTGGAAATAAAGGATATGATAGCGCTTGGATATACATTCCAACAAGAGTATATAGCGATAGTTCGTTTCCGTTTAAAAAAGAGGACAAATTAGTTCTAGAAATCGAAAAAGATCACATTTTAGTTCGTAAAAAACGTCTTTTTGACGATATTATTAATAATTATGGAATAGAGAATGCCACTCTTCCAAAACTAATCGAAAAAAAAGCAATTGAAAACAAGGATCTACCAGTACTCTTATACGAAGATGAAATATATTCTTACGCTCAATTAAACGATTTATCAAACCAAATTGCCCATGGCATACTTAAACTTATTAAGAGGTTTGATCTGAAAAAAAAACACATCGCCATAATGATCCAAAATAATCCCTACTTCGTTTGGACTTTTATCGGAATTGCGAAAGCTGGAGCTATATCGGTTCCCGTGAATTACTTTCTCCGGGGTGAGTCTTTGTATTATATTTTAGAGCAAAGCGATTCAGAAGCCATTTTTATCGATTATAAATTCCTTCACCTCTTTGAAGAAATCAAACACATGCTTCCTCAGATCAAATTTGTTGTCGTTATAAACGCCCCTGAGGGTTTTAACCTCACTAAAAATTTCTTTCTTTATGAGGATGTCAATATCAGCAATAATAAAAATCTAGATGTTGATGTAAACTTTACGGATGTCTTGGAGATAATATTTACTGAAGGTACAACTGGTAAACCTAAAGCCATTCAATATAAGCATCAAAAGATTCTAACGGGACTCATCTACGCCGAAGATAGTAAGATTCTTAAAAGAGATATTAAAAATATCTACGGTTCACCTCCTTTATTTCATTATTTTCCTCAGTTCATCATATTTTTACAAATTATTTTTCTTAATTCTTCAATTGTATTAACAGAAGAAGTGCGTCCTGAGAATTTTTGGAAAGAAGCAAACAAATATGGTTCAAATTCGATTGTTTATCACGGGGGGACCTTTCCAAGTCTTATTAATCAGCCGCCTAGTGAGATTGAAAGAAATCATGGCGTTAAATGGGCGATCGGTGGAGAAGTTCCCAAAGACTTATGGGAAATCTGCGAAAACCGATTTGGGATAACTCTATTTGAGGGATGGTCTTCCACGGAGGCAATGGGATACACTATGAATAATCTCGGTACAAAAGGAGGAAAAGTAGGTTCTATTGGTAAACCTATCGAAGAGTTCGAGATCAAGATCGTTGATTTCGATGATAATGAATTAGGAACTGGTCCCGACAATATTGGTGAAATAATTACTCGCACCACTCTCCCAATTAGGCTAAAATATTATAAACCGCCTGACAACACGGCAATGATTCCCAGAAGCGATGGATTTATTTACACGGGTGATATGGGATATATGGATAAGGATGGATTCGTATATATCGTTGGGCGAAAAGTAGATATTATCTATCGAGAAGGCAAAATAATACCCATTCACATCATCGAAAATATTGCGAAAGCTCATCCGCTCGTTATGGATAGTGCTGTTTTTGGAGTAAAAGATTTAGATCCAAGTGTTCCAGACTTAAAAATATGCGTTGTCTTTAAAGAAAACGGAACTCTTACTCATGAAGCCTTTCATGATTACTTGAAACTACATTTAGCTCATTATATGGTTCCCAGATATGTGGAGTTCAAAGATAAATTGCGTATTTTAACGGGAAGAATTAAAAAATATTTATTAAGGGAAGAATGGCACGATCCATCGATTCGAAAGCGTACTTGGGATTCTAAAACGCATAATTTTGTAAATTAACCTTATCTAAATAATTAAAATTAAACACAAAATTACAAGTACTTTAACTCTCACTTTACCTAGATGATCGACTAGGCTAAGTTATATATATAGGGGAATGGATTTAATTAATTAGGAATCAAAATTTTTTTTGTCGAGCAAAATCCTTCACTTTTCAAGATCCAAACTAGTAATAATAGGACGAAGATTACATGAATGAACCTATTGACTTATGTTCTGAAAGGTATATTGGAATAGAATCGTCCAAATCTCTAATAGATGCAATATTTAATAAATCAAATTTAATGGTTGCTCATATGGATGCTACTTTTAATTTTATAAGAGTTAGCAAGGCCTACGCAGAAGCAGACCAGAAACCCATTGATTTCTTTCCCGGAAAGAATCACTTTGATCTTTATCCAAACGATGAGAACGAGAAAATATTCAGAAATGTCGTCGCAACAGGAGCACCATTTCATATAGAAAAAAAGGATTTTGAATATGTTGAACATCCCGAACGAGGTACGACAGTATGGGAATGGAGTTTACTCCCTCTTAAAGATGATCATGGCATTGTAGAAAGTCTCGTCCTCACATTAAAAAACATAACAGATCAAGTAAATGCAATATCTCTCCTAAAACGAGAAAGGGATAAGTCCAGAGAATCAGAAGAAAAGTTCAGAACGATATCTGAACAATCCTTGATAGGTATTGGCATTCTTCAAGAAAGAGTCCTTATATATGTAAATAATACTTTAGCGAACATGTTGTCTTTAACAGTCGAAGAATTAACATCAATGTCGTCCAAAGATTTAACCAAAATAGTGCATCCCGAAGATCGAGATTTAATACTCGA
This sequence comes from Promethearchaeota archaeon, assembly GCA_016839425.1. The sequence goes on along the minus strand of JAEOUI010000364.1, from coordinate 5,585 downwards.
CCAAATTTCTCGCGTGGACGAAGGTTTAACTCAGGAAAAGAGTCCTTTTCGAATACGCTGGATACCAAAGGAAAAAAAGACCCTATGGATTGAATTATTTGCTAAAATTATTTCTTTCGAAGGAAGAGCAGCAATATTGTTTTCCTGCGTTGATGTAACTCAAAATGTTCTTTGGGAAATGAAATTGAAAGAATCCGAAGAAAAATTCAGAATGCTCTCAGAACATTCAGCGGTGGGAATTTCAATAATCCAATATGGTATAATAAAATATGCAAACCAGCGATTGTTGGATTTTGTCGGGCTCACGAAAAACGAGATTCTTGAATTTGGATTTGATAAGATAATTGAGATCATTCATCCTGACGACAGAAAACTGGTATTAAATTTATTGAATAATATTCAAAAGGACATCAATAATTCCATTTCGCATCAAATAATTCGGATAATAGATAAAAAAGGAAAGGTTCGCTGGCTAGAAGTATTTGCTCGATCGATCTTGTATGATGGTAATCCCGCATACATGAATGTTAGTATTGATATTTCTAATAAAAAAAAAGCAGAACTCGAACTCAAAGAGTCCGAGAAGAAATATCGTGCTTTGTTTGAAGGATCACCTATTGGGATAATGTTATTTGATGAAAATTATAACTTTTTAACGGTAAACACAGAATTCACTAGACTGGTCCCAGAAGTATTTAATGAACTCGTTCAAGGAAGAAATTTTTCCGATATGTTGAAAGTGTTCAAAAATTCTGAAGAATTAAAAAATATTTTTCTTCACCGCATTGAATACCTTCGTGATAATCAACAATTAGAGCCAATAGAAGTAAAGTTAGTAATGCCTTCGGGGCTTGAAAAATGGTTTTATTGGCAAAGTTCGAGAATTGACCTTCACGATAAAACTCTCATCCAAATATTAATAAACGATATCACTGAAAAGAAACAAATAGAAAGATTAATACTAAAAAAAAACAAGGAATTGGAAGAGATTAGTGAAATGCGCCAAGAAATTATTAACAGAATCTCGCACGAGCTAAAAACGCCTGTTACCTCTATTTACGGAGCAGCACAAGCTTTATTGAGTACTTATTCCTCTAAATTACAAGATGAAGTTATTGATTTCATTGAAATAATTAAAATTGGTGGGAAGAGATTAAAAGATTTAGTAGTAAATTTAATAGATGTTGTGAGCATGCAATCAGATGTTCTTAAATTGAACATTGAAGATGTTGAATTATCCAAATTAGTCGAAAGATGTGCTCGAGATTTTTTATATGTTGCAAGAGATCGTAAAGTTAGAATGCATTTAGATATCTCTTCTCCCTTCTTCTTTCCTTTAGACAAATACAGGATGGAACAGGTTTTTAAAAATTTAATTTCAAACGCCTTGTTTAACACGCCTCCTGGGGGCGAAATTCATTTAGGTATTAAAGAGTATAAAAAATATCTTGATATCTTGATAAAAGACACAGGAGTTGGAATCACCGAAAAAGAAAAAAAGAAACTTTTCCAAGTGTTTGGAAAGATCGAAAGGTACGGAAAAGGTCAAGATGTCATGATAGAAGGAGCAGGATTAGGTCTTTATACTTCAAAGCAAATCGTAGAAAAGCACGGTGGAACAATTCTTGTTGAATCCAATGGAAGAAATCAAGGAACTCTTTTTACAGTACGATTATTCAAATAATAGAGATAATTTATCAAAAAATGGGTGTTTGAGTGAAAGACATAGACATATATATTGATCTTCTTGTTTATTTAATAACAAAATGATACAAAATCGCAAACAATATTCCTTAAATATCGAGGTATGACTATTTGGAAGAGAAACAGGATACCTTGGAACATAAATACAAGGCATTAATGGACGCATTCGCTCGCGTGGGTATTGGAATTGATATAGTGAGCGTAGATCACGAGATATTATTCCAAAACCAAGTTTTAAAAGAAAAATTTGGGAACTGCGCAGGAGAAACTTGTTACAAAAGGTACATGAACCTCGAACGACCATGCGAATTCTGTCCGATGGAAAAAGCAATTAAAAACAATAATGTGGAAAGAACCGTATTAAAAGGGATTGATAAAAATGATTATGAACTCATATCGGTTCCCCTCCCCAATTCCAATGGAACTATAGATAATGTCGTAGAGATCACAATTGATATAACTAAACAAAAGGCAATTGAAGAAGAACTCCGCTTTAAAGACCATATTATCAATTCCACTTCGAATGCAATTGCAACGAGCAGTCTTGAAGGAATTATTAGTCATGTTAATCCCGCTTTCGTAAAAATGTGGGGGTATACTGAAAGTAAGGAGATATGTGGCAAGAACTTTAAGGAATTATTTGATACAAATCCATTTTTGAGTGAAATCATTCAAATTCTGTTGAAAGAACGATCATGGTTTGGTGAATTAAAAGCAAAGAGAAAAGACGGGAGCTTATTCGACATACAAGCTTCAGCAAATATTATTTTTAACGACAAGGGAACACCTATTGGATTAATGGCATCGATTAACGATATTACTGAACTTAAACTCAGAGACCAAAAATTAAAGCAATCTGAAGACCTGTTCTATACTACATTTCAACTAAATCACAATATAATGTCAATTACTACGATTGAAGATGGGACATTCATAGAGGTTAATAAGACCTTTTTGGACGTGCTCGGTTATGAAAGGGAGGAAGTTATCGGAAGAACTACGAAAGAGCTCGGACTTATCAGTTTTCAGGCACGCCCAAAAATTATTAAGGAATTGGAAGAGCGGCATTATGTAAAAAATATAGAATTGGAAATTAAAAAAAGCGATGGGACTCTATTACAAGGATTAATTTCAATATCAATGATCTTTTTTCGAGACAAACCTTATTGGCTTTCAACAATAAATGACATCACAGATCTAAAAAAAGCGGAAACGAAACTAAAAGAATCAGAGGAACTATTTAAAATCCTTGCAGAACAATCGCTTATGGGAATTGTCATTATTCAAGACAACCAAGTTCAATACATTAACCAAGCATGTTTAAACATTTATGGTGTGTCTCTTGAGCAAGTGAGAATCTTTGGTTTGAATGAATTGTTGAGAAGAATACACCCTGATGATAAGGAATTTGTATACGACCAAATGAGAAAAAAAATAAGTTTAGAACCAGATCCAGATGTCATCGCTAATTATCAATTAAGGGCATTAAATCAATCAGGTAAGATTGTATGGACTGAAGTGTATTCAAAATCGATCACCTTCAATGGAAAACCAGCAATCTTTATTACACTAATTGATATAAATGAAAAAAAAAAAGCTGAAGAAAATTTATAGGATTAAGAAGAAAAATATCGAAATCTATTCGAGACCTCTCCATCCCAAATCATCATACTTGACCTCAATGGAACGATCGTAGATTGTAATAACATTATAGAGACGCATTATGGCTATAAAAAAGAGGAGTTCGTCGGTCAAAATTTTATTAACAAGCATACTTTTCCAGAAAGAATGATTCCAATAACAGAAGAGTGGTTTCACTCAATATCAAGGGATTCCCTGCCAAACCCTTTAGAATTAGAAATCGATCGAAAAAATGGGAAAAAAGCTTGGATAAGAACAAGCGCATCCCTCCTACAAATAGAAGGTCAAGATTTCGTTCAAGTAATTGTCGAAGATATGACTAAACGAAAGATAGCGGAACAAAAACTAAAGGAATCTGAAGAAAAATATCGCTTGATATCCGAAGGTGCTTATGATTTAATTACAATTCTCGATAATAAATTTAGACACATTTACATAAACGAAAAAGCTTATAAGAGAACTTTGGGATATTCTCAAAAGGATCTATTAGGGAAGGTAAGTTGGGATTTAGTTCATCCAAAAGACATAAGGCGTCTTATTGGATCAAAAAATTATAGAGAAATGAAATTCTCAGAATTCAAGAACGTACAGAAAGAACAATTACGCGTGAGGCGTAAAAATGGCATTTATATTTGGCTTGAATATACGAGCAAAGTTTTTATTAATGAACTTGGACAAAAAAATGTTTTGATTATAAGTAGGGATGTAACAGATCGTAAGCGCTCAGAAAAAGAAATAAAAAGAAGAAATCTCGAGCTGTCCGTACTAAACAAAATTATTACCCTTGGAAACGAGTCGAATTCCCTTAAAGAATTCTTGACTAAAGCATTCGATGTAGTATTAAAAACAGTCAAGTTCGATAGAGGAGGAATATATTTATACGATTCCACGACTAAATATAACGAATTAATCGTTTATAAAAATGTACATCCTGAATTTATCGCTACTGTGGAAAATTTGGACATATCTGTTGATCCCTTTAATATAATTTTTGACAAGGAGGTTCCGTATTATATCGAGGATTTTTCAGAATTTATTGAAAATTCAAAGTCTTTAGGTGTCTATTCTGTTGTTGTAATACCTCTACATTCAAAAAACGATTACATTGGAAGTTTGAACTTGGCTTCACCAATTCATCAAGCCATTTCGCCAGATCAATTAAACCATTTGATCGCAATCGGTAAGCAAGTTGGGATTATCGTTCAAAAATTCGAATCTGAACGTTTACTCAAGGAATCGGAGGAAAAGTACCGATTTTTATTTGAAGACTCTCCAATAGGCATATTTTTATTTGACGATGAAGAAAATTTAATTGAGGCAAATACGAATTCTTTCGATTATCTTACAGGGAAACCAATATCTGAGCTTATTGGTAAAAAAATGCTCGAAATTATAAATTATTTTGGGAACTTTCAGGAAGTTGAGCAAGAAATTAAAAGAAGAGCAGAAGCGCGAGCGAGAGGGGAAAAAGAAATACCTGTAGAGCTAAAGATTATAAAATATGATGGAGAAGTAAGTTGGGTACAATGGAATAGCTCAAGGATCTTTATAAAAAATAAATCTTACTTATTAGGGGCACTCGTAGATATTACCGAACAAAAAAAAGCTCAGCGATTGGTTATCGAGGAAAACAAAAAACTTCAAGAACTCATAACTATGAGGCAGGAACTCGTTACTAGGATCTCGCATGAATTAAAAACACCTATAACATCCGCTTACGGTGCTTCGCAAGCACTTTTTGAACTTCATAAGAACGAGATGAACGATCAAATCATTGAATTTGTTGACATGATGCAAAGGGGTATCAAACGATTAAAAGAACTCGTAGATAATCTATTGGATGTTTCTAGGCTTGAATCAAGAACTTTTAAATTAAATCTTACTTCAGAAAATATTGCCAACATTATAAGAGAAAGAGTTAGAGAACTAGATTATATGGCGAAATCACGAAACATTATCGTGGATATAACTAACATCGAAGATATTAATCTTGATATAGACAAATTACTTATTGGTCAAGTAATAACAAACTTGGTGTCAAATGCAATTAATAACACGCTTCCTGGGGGAACTATTACAATCAAAACCGAGTATTTTAACGAGCAATTTGATTTAATCATTACAGATACTGGCGTTGGAATAACGAAGGAAGAAAAATCCAAGTTATTCCAAAAATTTGGCAAAATTGAACGATTTGGACGAGGTTTTGATGTTCATACGGAAGGATCGGGTCTCGGTTT
>JAEOUI010000363.1 GCA_016839425.1 Promethearchaeota archaeon | reverse complement strand
TGCAATTGTAAAAAAGAGACCAAGTAATGATATAATGTCAAAAATCTTGGAGATCCCTGACATTAAAATAATACTTGATCCAGGCATTACAACATATACAGATTTGTATAAATATATAAAATCAAACCTAAACAGCTTGATATTAGGATTAGAAACCATTGAAAATTGGGACATCGTATCTAAAGCCATCAAAGAATATGGAAAAGATAAAATAATCATAAGTATGGATATGTATGATGGAAGAATCATTTCAAAAATTAATGATAAATCGCACCTAAATCCTTTAAATATGATTTTGAAATTAAACAAGATGGGCATTTCACGGGTAATTTTATTAGATCTAATTAGGGTTGGTTCAAAGATTGGAGGCATACCACAATTATTTTTAGATATCCGTCGTAAATTTCATGGAGAATTAATAGTTGGTGGGGGAATTAAGGATATAAGTGACATTATTGCTTACAAGGAACATAAATTTTCAGGAGTTTTAATAGCAACGGCTTTATATGATGGAACAATAAATAAGGAAAAAGTTATGGAATTAAATTATTAAAATTATTCGTAATAAATCATACCTGTTGCTGAGATATTAAGTGCTTTTTTACAAACTGGACAGGAATGTTTCATTTTAATCCAATCTACTATATGATCCTTATGCGCTTTTGCTTCACAAATAGGACAACCGGCCCATTCGTCAAAAATTTCTATTGGTTTCCCACAAACAGAACATTTTGCTTTGGATTCAGTAGTAATAATAATTGTATCTTTTTTGAGTTGAAATTCGACGGATTCAGTGTTTTCTGGAGACGGATTGACTTGTTTTAATTCCGTCCGCGTGTCAACGCAAAATATTGTACCTTTACTATCGTCTTTTTTATTTCCAATCCAAACTATTTTACCATTGAAATATTTCGTGCCCTGCCGTTCTAATACTAGATTGAGTTTTCTATCTTCCAATACATAAGTTTGTATTACTTTTGTATAATTTATGGGGTAATAAGATTCGATTTTTTTCACAAGTTCGTTTGGATCTTTAAAGACGTCCTCAGTAATATCTACTTTCGTTATTTCTTTAGGTGACATGGTAAAAAAATATGTTTTTTACATTTAATGATAATAATATAATATAAATTTTTACTTTATTCTTCTATTCTCTTCGAATTTTAGATATTAAAGAAAATCATATGATTGATAGATATAATCCTATAATTATATTTTAATCAGATTTATCAGAAGTATTTTAATAATGAATTTTTATATTTTGAACTAATAGCTATTTAAGGGTAGAAGGTTATTATGGTAACGAAAGTAGAAAAAAAATAGTATAAAATTAAAAAAATATTAAGGTTTTTTTTTTGTAATAATTTTATTTTATTTAATAATTGGAATTTAGATTTATATGTTAAATAGTAGAATAAACCTATTGGTTAGCCCTAAGAATGTAGAAGAAGCAAAAATAATTATTAATTCTTCAGGTGTTTTATATATTGATTGTAAGAATCCTGACGAAGGATCACTTGGTGCTAATTTTCCTTGGATGATTAAAGGAGTGAAAGAATTAATCCCCAAGGATGGCTCACAATTATTGAGCGCAACAATAGGTGATTTTCCATACCTACCAGGTTCAGCATCACTAGCAGCGTTAGGTGCAGCAATTTCGGGAGCAGATGTAATAAAAGTAGGACTAAAAGGGCCAAAAAACATAAAACAAGGCACCCATTTAATGAAGAATGTTGTAAGAGCTGTTAAAGATTATAATGACGATATCTTAGTAGTCGCAGCGGGATATGCAGATAAGACTCGAATGGATTGCTCACCTTCTTTTATGGAAATTCCAGAAATAACTGCTAATTCCGGAGCGGATATAGCCATGCTTGATACATTCATAAAAGATGGGAAAGGTTTATTCGATTTTTTAAGCATTGACGATTTATTATGTTTTAAAGACAAAGCAAAAAGTTCAAACATTGATATTGCATTAGCGGGCAACTTAATGCGAAAAGATTTAGCATTCATCAAAGAAATAAAACCGGATATTATCGGAGTTAGAAGCGTTGTATGCGAGGATTTCAATAGAACAAAGTCAATCAAATCAGAATTAATAGAACAATTACAAATAGAATTATATGATTGAAGTTATAAAAAAATGAAGCCTATGAAAAAAAATCCAAATATAGAAATTAAATTCCTTAAAAACGAAACATTGTATGATTTTAAATTATGTGCAAAAGAATTTATCGATTTGATTGATAAGTTCGAAGAAAAATTTTTAAATAAGAAATTCTTAATTATTCCAGGATATTATAAGAATATCTTAGCGGGCGTTATCGTAGCTGAAGATAAAAGTAAAAGGGTCAATTCAATTGATAATATTGTTCCTTCAGCATGTTTGCACCTTATTTATGTTAATCGAAATTATAGAAACAAGGGAATTGGAACAAACTTACTTAACTCTTTAATAGAGTTCCAAAAACGGATGGGAACGGCTTCAATATATGCAAAATTGCCTCAAAAGTATATAAACGGCATCTATTTCCTTGAAAGACATAATTTTCATCAAATTAAAAGAGTTAAAAACAAAGTTTTTTTAGAAATGACATTATGGAACGATTATGGAATAGGAGATTCCTATTTAATCGAAGATGGCATCAATGAATATTTTTACTGATAATTGTCTTTTTTTTAAAAAATATTAATTTTTAATTGTTAAGGAAATTTTCTATAAACTTTTAATAAAACTCTATATAATAGTAAGTTATGCCAAGTAAACAAATTGGAATTATTGGTATTGGTAATATGGGTACTGCGCTTTTAAAGGGATTAATCAGCTCTAAAACAGAGTCTTGTGAAAATATTTTAATTTTCGATACAAATCAAGAATTACTTGAAGAAAGAGTTAAAGAATTTAAAGTTGAAAGTGCCCAAAGTAATACGACTCTCGTCAGAGATTCAAAATATATTATTCTTGCAGTAAAACCTCAAGTTATCAATAAATTATTAGAGGAAATTGGCTCATTTTTAAACGATAATAATATCATCATATCAATTGCTGCAGGTGTTTCCATAAGCCAGATTCAAAAACTTATCAAAAAAAATGTTAACATCGTAAGAGTTATGCCCAACACGCCTGCTTTGATAAGGGAAGGTGTATCCGTTATATGTCACGATAATTCAATTAATCCAAACGATTTAGATTATATTAAAGGAATATTTAACGCGGTTGGAATGGTTCTTGAACTAGATGAAAAATACATCGATGCCGTTACAGGGCTATCTGGAAGCGGTCCTGCATATGTATTTATAATTATTGAAGCCTTGTCAGATGGAGGCGTTAAAATGGGCCTACCAAGAGATATTGCCCTTAAACTCGCAGCACAAACTGTTTTAGGTTCGGCAAAAATGTATCTTGAGACAAAAAAGCATCCTGGGGCTTTAAAGGACATGGTTACTTCTCCAGGTGGTACAACAATAACGGCACTCCATAAAATAGAAAAAGGAAAGCTTAGAGCAACATTAATAAGCGCAGTAGAGGCTGCTACATTGAAGTCCAAAAATATTCAAAAGAAATAACTTGTTGATTGAAATGGTTAAAAATATTGTTGTGAAGATTGGTGGATCTTTAATTTTCAAGCAAGACGAAGTAAATAATGTTCGAATAAAGGAGTTCAGTGATATAATTATGGAATTAGCACCCTTTGCTTCAATTGTTGTCGTATGTGGAGGAGGCATCGTAGCAAGAAAATATATTAATTCAGTTAGATCGTTTACAAATAATGAAGCATTATGTGACCTTTTTGGAATAGATGTATCTAGGTTGAATTCTAAGTTGATTATAGCCAGATTAGGAGATCAAGCATATCCATTAGTTCCAAGAAATTTTGAGGAATTATCAATCGCTCAATTGTCAAAAAAAACAATCGTAATGGGGGGCTTACAACCAGGACAATCTACTACTTCTGTGGCTGTTGAGGTTGCCGAATTTGTAAAAGCGGAAGATATAATCGTTCTTACAGATGTTGATGGAATATATGATAAGGATCCGCGTAAATTTAATGATGCAAAATTATTTGATCAAATTTCATATTCCAAGCTCCAAGAGATAATATTAGATTCTGAGAGTAAGAACCAAGCTGCTGCGGGGGAATATAGAATATTTGATGCCGTCTCGCTCCAAATATTAAAAAGGAGCAAAATAAACGCTCTTATCATATCGGGTAAGAATTTAACTCTTCTCAAGGAATATATTCAAGGTAAAAAGGATGTAAAAGGTACAAGGATTTCTATCTAAATTCAATTAGAAAATATTTTATTCTGTGTAATATTTTCATTATTATTAATATCACAAAAACTTATATAACGAATATAATGTCCCAATCTTCTTGGAAAGATCAGATTAAGCAAAAATGGGGGCCACATCTCCATTGTCCTATATGTGGTAAAGCAATGCCTCCAGATAGAAAGATGTGTAGTCAAGCTTGTAAGGATAATTATCTCATATCCGAACAAAAGCAAAAAAAGAAAAATCGATACCAATTGATATGCATGGTGGCAATGATTGTAATTTTGTTTGTCTTCATGTCTCTTACATCATTGTGATTGCCTAAAAGCAGAGATAACCAAGCCCGGTCAATGTATATACATACGGCTATCGGTGTCGGACTCAAGATCTTTTTTAAAAATAAGACATCCGATCTCATAGGAGTACGGGGGTTCAAATCCCTCTCTCTGCATCTTCTTGTTTAAAATTTTTCTATTGTATTTTAAAATTTTTGAGTTTAAAAAAGAGGAAGCATAAGCGCCCCCGGCACGGCTCGAACGTGCGACCGCCCGGTTAACTTCCGGAGGTATTTTTAGATAAAACACCTTAGCCGGGTGCTATAGGCACATCTTAGGCGGATGCTCTACCTACTGAGCTACGGAGGCACCGTTGTTGATTTTATGCTCCCGCCGGGATTCGAACCCGGGTCACGAGGGTGAAAGCCTCGGATGCCAAGCCCTTGTTCTCTGCCTAAATAAGAACAAGATTGGCCGGACTACACTACGGGAGCATATTTTATTTTGATTATATGCTAATTTATACAAATCCAAAACGCTCATCAATGTATTGATGATGAGGTAGGGATTAGTAATTAATGCTAAATTTTAAATTTTTTCATTTCGCAAGATTAAGACCTTATCTAAGCTATTTTTAATAGAATGCGGGAAAGGGGATTTGAACCCCCGAACTCCTACGAGACTGGATTCTAAGTCCAGCGCCTTTGACCAAACTTGGCAATTCCCGCAAGTGATCTTTCCAAATTTATGTGGTGATAAATCAAATGGTTAAAAATAAATAAATTTTATTTGTCTTTTTATTTAATTTTAGAAGTTATTATTGAGATATATTAGATAAATACATTGTTTCAAATAGACCGAACATTATTTAAGTATAGACTAATATTATAACTTTAGAACAATAGTTAGATAAATACATTGAAAATTAATTGGTCTTAATCATGAGCCTACGAGATGCTTTAATAAAACATTTAACGACAATTTTACGCTCTTCAGAAGGAACGATATTAGTGGTCTTATGCGATTTAAATGGTCTTTCTATCGCAAAGATCGGGAGAAAAAGTGACATTGATATAAATGTAAATCAAATAACAAGCCTCGCTTCTACTGCATTTTCATCTAGTGAAGAAAATTGGGACGATTTGGATATAAAAGAGCAAATCTTATCCTTTTCATTTTTCGAAAGAGTTTGCTTGATTGCAATTAAGATCAATGAAACTCTTTTAACTATAGTGCATGATTACCATAAGGAATGGCCATTACAAGTCGACAATTTAGCAAGTTCAATATATTATTTGAAACAAAAATTGGGCGAATTTTTTGGAGGAGCACAAAATTCAATAGCACAAATTGAAGATTTTTCTAATAATGTCCGGAGTGCTATTTATTTATTTGGAATGGGAACTGAAGTTCCTTTTGTTTCCTATACGCCAGACAATTACGATCGTTCAAATCTCCTATCAGGAATAAGTGTGATATTAGACTCTCTTCAAAATCAGATCTTTATAAGATACGGGTTAGTAGGTCCCTCTGGGTTGACATACGACGCCCGGGAAATAAGTGGTCAGGAGCTACCAATATCAATAGAGGCATTTTCTGCAAATGCAAATATGGCATTTCAAAAGATGAAAGAAGAATCAGAAGGAAGCTCGATAGGTAAATTACTTTGCTTTACAGCAATATCTGGTCAAGATGTTGAAAATCTTTATGGTCTTATCGCCTGTCCTGCGGGAAAATTAAATTTTTCACATGTCAAAGATTCTTCAAATTCAGAGGAAATGTCTTTCATTGGATTATTTCCATTGGCTTATGGTGTTGTTCCCGTAATGGGAGAATCAAGGAATATTATTCACTCAATCATAGAAATTTTAGGTCCTGAGAATACAACTGAAAACTTGATAAATGCCATTAATGTTTTAACCAGTTTAAAATTCGATTAATTAGAAAATAAACTCTAGACCATACATCTTATATTTTATGTTTCCGGAATTATTTTGTCTTCGTTTTAAAGGAAAAGACTTAGGATGCGCACACGACAAGTGTACAGCAGTAAGATTAAAAGACTTAGGTTTGCTGAACTTAGTACAAAATGCAAAGGGAAAACTACGCAATGCAGTAGTCCTTGATGCATTTTCAGATAATATTTTATCGCTAGATGATCGAGATTTAGTCTTAAAAAACGGTTTAATGGTTATTGATTGTTCTTGGAATAAGATTATAAATTTAAGAAAGTTTAATTTTAAAAATTCAAGAAGATTACCACCATTAATCGCTGCGAATCCAGTAAACTATGGAAAATGGGAAAAATTAAGTTCAGCTGAAGCACTCGCCGCGGCTTTATTAATATTAGACTTTGAAGAATTAGGTGACTTATTACTTTCCAAATTTTCTTGGGGATGGCATTTTAAAGAGATAAATAAATTAAAAAGAAAAAAATAAGGAATTAATCCATTCCTGGCATTCCGCCACCCTTAGAAAGTCCAGAGGCGGCAATAACATCGTCAATTTTTAAAATCATTGATGATACTTCGGTTGCTGATTGGACTGCTTGAGTTAATACAGATAAAGGTTCAATCACACCAAGTTTTACCATATCATCGGGCTTTCCAGTGTTAATGTTAACACCAAAAGGAGCACCGTCGTTAGATTCGTGTTTTGAGCGAAGTTCTACAATTAAATCTACGGGATTATATCCTGCATTCTCTACTAAAGTTTTAGGAATGATCTCTAGTGCATTTGCGTAAATTTCTATGGCTAATTGTTCTCTTCCTCCGATAGTTCTTGCGTATGTCTTGAGTCGCTTAGCTAATTCTATTTCAGCAGCTCCACCTCCAGGAAGAACGAAGGGAATCTCAATTGCGGCTTTTACAACGCATAAAGCATCATTTAACATCCTTTCAGCCTCATCAACTACATGTTCTATTCCAGCTCTTATTAAAATGCTTACAGCTTTTGGATCCGCACATTCAGAGACGAAGATCATCCTATCATCACCAATTTTCTTTTCCTCAACCTTACCGGCTAATCCAAGATCTTCTGCGGTTATTTCGAAAATATTATTTACTATTCGAGCTTTTGTAGCTCTTGCTAGTTTTTCCATATCAGATTTCTTTACTCTTCTGATAGTCATCATATTCTCTGTAGCAAGGAAATTTTGCGCCTTATCGTCAACCCCTTTTTGGCAGAAAATAACATTCGCTCCTATTTCTTTCAATTTTTGAACGCGCTTGTTTAACATTTTCGCTTCTTCTTGAATAAATTTATTTATTTGGTCGGGAGTTTGAATTCTGATTTCTGCGTCAAATTCTGTTTTTTCTACTTCTAAAGCTGCGTCAATAAGTGCAATCTTAGCATTTTTTAAAGATTTAGGCATCATAGAATGTACAACTTCTTTATCAACGACGATTCCATCAATACTATTAGTATCTAGTAAGCTTTTTCCTTCTTTTTTGATTATTTGAATTTGATCGAGGTCGATATTAATATTGTTTCCTCTCATCTCTTTTACTTGAGAGACAGTTTTTACAGCTATTTGAGCAAAATGATTTTTTACTCCTGCAATGAGTTTACTATTCATTGAAGTTTCAGCAACCTTTATTAAAGTGTTTTTATCGTTTACGTCTATGTTAGTAGCAATTTCCTTTAATATTTCCTTGCTCTTTAATAAAGCTTTTCTATATCCTTTAAAAATAATTGATGGATGTACCGATTGTTCCATTAATTCGTTTGCCAGATTTAATAGCTCCCCCGCAATAATAACACTTGTTGTTGTACCGTCTCCAACTTTATCGTCTTGAGTTTTTGCAACTTCAACAATCATTTTTGCTGCAGGATGTTCAACATCTATAGTGTCTAATATGGTTGCACCGTCGTTTGTGATTGTTACGTCTCCTAACCCATCAACTAACATTTTATCCATTCCTTTTGGGCCTAATGTAGTCCTGACGGCCTCTGCTACGGCTTTAGCAGCAGATATATTGTTTTTTTGGGCGTCTTTACCTTGTTTTCTTTCAGTACCTTCCTTTAAGATAAGAATGGGGACTCCTGATAATTGTGCCATTTTTTCATCACATTATATTTTTTTTTTATTTATATAGATCCCTATATCATATTATAAAAAAAGTTTACGAAATGTTTTAAAAGGCATTTTCGGGCCCTTAGAATATATTTATTATAGAGCAATTTTTAAATCTTTTTTCTTGTATGAATATTCATAAATTATATTCTCAATTTGTAGTTCTCATTGTTCTAAATTATTTTTGTTATTTTGATATTCTTCCAATAAAGATATTTCTCAAACCCTTTATCTATGGGGATTGAAAGTAATGAGATGTCTAAATTTAAAGAACATTCAAATTAAGTTATATTTTTATACTTTTTTTGTAATTAATGAAAAATGAGTATTAATTATATCCTTATCCCATTATTGCTTAGCATTATTTCACTATCAATAAATTTAATTCACCAAACCTTTAAAAAAAATAGTCATATAATAAGGAAACTGAAATATATTTCAACTTTTTTAACACTATTATCTTTTAGTATTTTTATTTATTATTTCATCCCCTTGATAGATAACATTATCACGAGTCAATTAGAACTTTCTTCCCAATATATCTTAATATTAGAAATTAATTTCTTAATCATCTCAAATATCGTTAATATTACTATCTTTATTTTTACCCTTTTAAAACAAAATAATATTTTTAAAGATTTAATGATACCGACAAGACAACAATGTAAATCCGGTATATTAGAGATTGGGAGAGTTTTTAATTTCAAGAGGAAATTTTTACTTTCTCTAAAAGATATTGAGAAACATGTCTTTATTTGTGGGGCGACTGGTACGGGAAAAACAAATTTTTTACAAAATTTTTTACTCAATTTTTCAAAATATTGTAAAATTCCTTTTTTTTTGGTGGAATTCAAAGGAGAATATCATTTTCTTCAAGAAAAAATTGAAAATATGGTGATTCTCAGACCAGGTAAGAATTTCTCAATCAATTTATTTGATCCAGGAACTTCAGATCCAACCATTCATGCCGAACGAATATTTGATATATTAAAGAGCGGTAAAATGTTTGAAGATTCTTCAGGTGAATATTCACCACAAATGGAGAAAGTTTTCATAGAAATATTAGTTAGAGTCTGTAAAGATGAAGACATGCGAGATTGGAATGGATTTGAAACTCATTGTAAGAAATATTCTTTGGAAAATAATAAAAAAATTCCAATGCTTAGTCAAACGCTCATAAGTATTGAAAATAGAATAAGAAGATATTCAAAGGGACCTTTGAAAGCCCTTTTTGAAAAGAGAAACAATATAGATATTCTGGAATTGTTTAATAATAAAATTTTATTGGATTTAAGTTCGATAATAAAATTAGGGGGAGATAAACAGGACATATTTTTCTTCTTAAATATGATTTTAAAATATTTATGGGATATTAATTTAAGCCGTGGAGCCTCTGAATATTCTGGAATTAAACATGTTACAATAGTTGAAGATGCCCAATATTTTGCTTCCCAAGGATTGGCAAAAAGCAAGAGAATTACGACATATTTAGAAGATATTGCATTATTACAGAGAGGTACAGGGGAATGTTTAATAACATTAGCAACACGTCCCGATATTAGCGAAGAGATTTTAGCAAATTGTGGTGTATTAGTTTCATTTAAGAATCATCTTGAGCGAAATTATTTATGTAAACTTTTAGGGCTCAATAGTGAGCATGAAGAATATTTTTCTTTATTAGAAGAAGGACAATGTATTGCCCGAGTTTCATCTTTAAAAGAACCATTTTTATTAAATATTCCATATATTCCTCGGAAAGCCCATAATGATCAAACCATAAAAAATAATAATAAAATTATTCAAAAGATGCAATTTTTTAGTCAAAAAAATGGAATAAATGAGCCCTATACGAAGAGAGAATCCGATCTTAAAATTATTCTCGAACACTCCAAATTTAGAAACGATTTAGATCAATTGAAGGCAAAAGTTTTGGAATTATTCAACAATCAAAAACAATAATTAAATATCTTAGACGAAAATAGTATTTCGGAAAAAAGGATAAAAACCTTTTTATCAGATATAGCAATCTAAATTATTGAATATGACAGATGTAATAATAGGAATTGTCGGAAAACCAAATTTTGATAAAGATGCATTTTACCAGAAGGTTAAGTTCCGGCAAGTCCACTTTTCTAAATGCGTCTTGCTTAACGAGCGCTAAAGTAAGCGAGCAACCCTTTACAACGATTGATGCAAATAAGGGAATCGGATACATCAAGACAAATTGTGTCTGTAGAGAATTGAATGTAGTAGATAATCCTCGAAATTCGAATTGTATTAATGGACAGAGATTTATTCCTGTTAATTTATTAGATGTAGCGGGATTAGTACCAGATGCTCATAAAGGCAAGGGATTGGGGAACAAATTTTTAAATGATTTGAGTAAAGCAGATGTTTTATTACATATTGTTGACATTACAGGGTCTTTAGATAAAATGGGTAAAAAAGTAACTGAAGGATCGAACGATCCCTACGAAGATATATTATTTTTAGAAGAAGAAATTAATTTATGGTATAAAGAGATCCTTGAAAGAGACGACTGGAACCGCTTTAAAAAAGCATTCGCAGGGAAAACTCGAGAATTTATTGATGAACTTCACAAAAGACTTTCGGGCATTAAAATCAAAAAGGAGCACATAATTCATTGCTTAAAAGAAGCATCTTTAGAAAATAAAAACCCAACTTCTTGGTCAGATGACGAATTATATCATTTTTCAAGGATTTTAAGAGAAATTTCAAAACCCATACTCGTAGTAGCCAATAAAATTGATAAAGAGATTAGTGAAGCGAATTTAATTGCTCTAAGAAAGAAATATAAGAATCCTATTATAGCTTGTAGTGCCTTAGCTGAATATATTTTGAGAAAATATGATGAAAATAAAATTATAGAATATATTCCTGGCTCCAAGGAGTTTACGATTATAAACCCTGAAAAACTCACAGAAAATGAATTAGAAACCTTAGAAAAAATCAAAAAAAATTTATTAGAAAATTATAATGGTACTGGAATACAAGAAGCATTGAATAGTGCTATTTTTACAATATCAAATCAGATCTGTGTTTATCCCGTTTCAGATCCAAATAATTATACTGATAATGATGGAAATGTATTGCCAGATGTATTCCTCGTGAATAAGGGCACTAAACTCCGTGATTTCGTGGGAGAGAAAATACATAGTGATTTAGCAAAACATTTCATATTTGGAATTGATGCGAGAAGTAAAAAAAGGTTGGGTGAAAACTATGAGCTTCAAAATAATGATATAATAAAAATTGTTTCAGCTAAATAAGAAAAAGTTTATAATTATTCTTGAAATTTCTTTTTTTCACAGATTATTAAGATTCATATTTTCAACGCTTACTGATTGATAAATATGTATTAATGAATTCTAGCAATTTTATAAGGAATAAATACATTGAATCAAAGGAATACGATGCTTTAGTAGAATATTATTAAAGAACGATAAACTCTTAATTAAAGAAAAAAGTCTCAAAAAACAGAAATTTTTTTAATTATAATTTATAATATTTTTCAACATAGAACAAATAGTTATGTTATTTATGTTTCAAATTTCAGATATTGATGTTGAAAATTTAAAGTTTACATTGAAGGCAATTGGTTTAGTTCTCTTGATTTTTATTCTTGCCTATATATTGTTAACTTCAAAAAAAGAATAATAACTAATAAGATCTCTTGAATTTTAGAAATATACCTTTATTTCGATTTTCCTATATTCTTTAATATTCAATTGATATTCATTTGATTTTTCTTCAAGCTTCTTTTTCCCTTTAAATGGAATCCTCTTTATCATAACACCTATTAATTCTGTTTCTGGAATAAAAAGATCCTTTTCGTTTTTATATTCCAATACAGCATAATTTTTGTTTTTGTTCTTTAATTGTAGGCATCCATCTGGCATCCAACTATTATCCCCTTTTGTTTGAAAGTACCAATTCTCTCCTATCTTTTTTTTATCAATTGCCCGATGAATTATAGGAAAATCTGGAGGTAGGTTATTCCACATTATTGGATCTACGCCGTTATCATAAAAATAGCGGGGACCTTTCAAGATTAAAATATCTCCATCCTTTTCACCAGCAATAATATCTTCTGGATTCTTTTCTTTCACAACGACAATATCACCAACATTTAAAGTTGGATACATTGAACTGCTTAATACTTTATAGAAGATATTTTTCTTTGGCATACTATTTTTTGAATAGAATCCTTAAAAAGTCCTTTTTTTAGAAAATTTTTAGAATCTATGATTGCTAACTATAACTATGGATCTAGTAATAATTACTGGAACTCCAGGAACAGGAAAAACTATTGTATCGCAAAAAATATGCCAAATATCAAATGCTCGGAGCATATCCTTAAACGATCTAGTAATCGAAGAAGATCTAATAATAAATTACGATAATAAACGTGATACTAATGTTATTAATAAAAAAAAAATCATTAATAGAGTGGAAAGGTTAATTAAAGAACAAAAAAACAGAGATTATGATTATCTAATTATTGAATCTCATTTTTCAGATTTGGTTCCTAACCTGTATATTGATTATGCAGTTATTTTAAGATGTCATCCCGACGAATTAATTGTAAGGTTAAGAAAAAAGGAATATACGGACGCAAAGATAATGGAGAATGTTCAATCAGAGATTTTAGGGAATTGTATGAATTATTTAATCCAAAAAAAGCTCAAAAATCCCCTTATCGAGATTGATACTACTAAGCTAACTGTTGAACAAGTTGCCAAAAAAATAATTGATACAATTCAAACCAAGAATTATGAGGAGACTAAACAGGTCGATTGGTTGGAGGAATTATTTAGAGAGAATAGATTAAACGATTTTTTTGATTGAAATTTAAAGCGAGGCGCATAATAAATGTTTGAAATAACTGATAGTGATGTTCTAGGACGAACTGGAATTCTAAAAGTAAAAAATAAACAAATGGTAACACCTAACCTTTTTCCTGTTGTTCATCCGTTCAAAAATGTTTTATCTGTTAACGATATTGAAAGGATAGGGGCTCAATGTGTTTTTACTAACGCATATATTTTATATAAAAACAAGGATATGCGAGAAGAAGTTTTGAGAAAAGGCATTCATAAACATCTAAATTTCGAAAAAGGATTGATAGCAACAGATAGTGGTGCATTTCAACAATACATGTATAATTCAAATAGCATAGATATTGACGCAAACGAGATAGAAACATTTCAAGAAAAAATTGGATCTGATTTTCCAGTTATTTTAGATATTCCTGTTCAATTAGAAGACGATTACGATACGGCAAGAAACAAGGTCAATATAACAATTCAAAGGGCAAAGGAAAACATAATTCGTAGAACTATCGATAATAATTGCTGGTTTGGACCCATTCATGGAGCAAAATTCCAAGATTTATTAGCATATAGTGCAAATAAAATGAGTGAACTAGATTTTGGTGTGTATGCCATAGGTGGTCTCGTAAAAGCTTTTTTAGACTATCGATTTGACTTGGCAATTGAGATCTTACTCTCAGTAAAAAGAAATATTATTTCAAATAGACCCGTTCACATGTTTGGCTTAGGTTTACCCCAGTTCTTCTCTCTGGCGGTCGCATGTGGATGCGATTTGATGGATTCTGCGGCATATGTGCTTTATGCAAAAGAGAATCGATATTTCACACTTTCTACGGGTACCGAAAAGTTAGAAGAAATGGAAGAATTTCCATGTCATTGCCCAATTTGTTGCAATAATTCCCCTAAAGAATTGTTAAAATGCGAGGAAAGCCAAAAAACGGAATTGCTATCAAAACATAACCTTTATTTATCATTTTCAGAGCTTAAAACAATTCGTCAAGCGATACGACAAGGAAATTTATGGGAATTAATTCAACAAAGAGTAAAAATCCATCCAGCACTTGTTTCCGCAACAAGACATTTAAGAGAAAATATCGATTTTTTTGAAAAATACGAAAAACGATATAAATCTCGCGGGAGATTATACACCTCTCTGTTTGATATTTATCGCCCCTTGGTAAAAAGACACCAAAAATCGATGTTCATAAATTATAGGGCGCCTAAAGAGGCAAAATATATTATCATTTTACCAGAATACGATGCTAGACTAAAAAGCTCCCAGAGTATGATGGATTGGGTGGTTTATTTAAACAATAATACTATTATTTCAAGAGAATTACTCCACATTCTTATCTTTTCATCATTTTATGGACTAATCCCGCTCGAGCTTAGCGATATATATCCTTTAAGCCAACATGAAGCCTTCCTACCAACAAAAGAAGATTATTTGTTGCTACATAATTCCATTTCAGAATCAATAGCACAATTTGAGAAAAATTATAAAGACTTCATTGGTTGTGGAATTTTAACTCCGTTCTCTATATTGAATCAATATAAAGAGGAAATGCCCTTTCCAAAAGACCATTTTATACATGATTTATATAGTAATTTATTTGCAAAATATCCGACTAAGATTTTTAATGCTAACGATTTAAAAACGCTCTTAGAATTATTTCTACAGGGATAGCGATGACAATTATTGAAAAAATTTACGCTTTTGGGAATGACAATATCCTTTGTTCACACAAAAGCACTATCGAAATAACAAAAGATTCTTATTTAACAAAAGCAGGAAATTGCATTTTAGGGATTAATTCCTCAAAAGCATGTTATGATTTAAGCAACGAGTTAAAAGAATTGATAAAAAAAGGTATAAAGGTAAAGGTAACTCTTAAAATTGATGAGTTCGAAGATCATTTTTATGGTTTTGGAAGCAAAAAATTAACATTGCAAAATAAAAAAGATATGGTTTTTCGTAAAAGTACCTATTCTTGTGATAGAACTGTCTTAATTAATTGTACAAAAGCATCAATTGATATTAAAAGAACCCTAATTGAAGCTTTAAAAAAATCAAATAATGAGTTATTAATCACATTCGAAATGGCTGATTCTTATGTATGAAAAAAAAAAATTTGTAATGTTAAAAAATAAAGATGCTCAAGTCTTTCTAAGGAAGATACATCGACTTTTTAAAAATAAATAAATATTTGATAAAAAAATTGAAGTATTACACGAAAATGAAATGGTTTTATTTCCACTAATTGATGACAGGATTATTATTGAATCAATGATGTGCGAAATTGGTGAAGACTTGGAAATTGCTATAGTTTTTAGAACACCTATGGCAAAGAACGATTATAATCCAAGAACGATAGAAGAAGTACTTGGAAAAGAGTTATCTAAAGATATGATAGATTTTATACCAAAATCATACGATATTATAGGAAATATTGCAATAATTGAATTTAATGAATATCATTCAAATACTAATCAAGATCTTTTTAAAATAAAAATCTCAGAAGCATTAATGAAAGTAAATAAAAGCGTTAATACAGTTTTTGAAAAACAAAGTCAAATAAAAAACTCATATAGGTTAAGAGATTTAAAATTATTAGCCGGTATTGATAATGCAGAAACAACTCACAAAGAAAATCACTCTAAATTTAAAGTAAATGTGAAAAGCACCTTTTTTACTCCAAGATTAGTATTTGAGCGGAAAAGAATCGCTTCATACAATTTTAAGCCACATGAAATAATAATTGATATGTTTGCAGGAGTTGGTCCTTTTTCCATTCAGATAGCAAAAAATAATTTTGTACAAATATATAGTTTTGATTCAAATCCAGAAGCTATTCACTATTTGAGAGAAAATTTAAAACTAAATACCATTCAAGGAGAAATTATCCCTTATAACATAAATGTGAGGGATTTAATCAACCCAACAAACAATATTGGAAAAAAATTGAAAGGAAAAACTGATCGTATTATTATGAATTTGCCTGAAAAATCTTTAGAATACATTGATATTGCATCTTTTCTTTTAAAAAAAGAAGGAATTATCCATAACTATCAATTTTGCGAAAAACCAAACTCAATCGAGAATGCAATACAAAATTTAAGAGTAAGTTTGAACAAAGTAAATAGAAAAGTTAAAAAAATCATTTCTGCAAAAATTGTTAAAGCATATTCACCTAAAGCCGAATTAGTAGTGGTTGATGTTTATATTTCGAACACTTGATTGGAGGGTTTCAAAAACTAAAAATTTAAAGGTTTTAAATCTCTAAT
>JAEOUI010000362.1 GCA_016839425.1 Promethearchaeota archaeon | reverse complement strand
TTGGGACAACCCCCATCACATAACCCCCCCCACCTAAACCACCCCAACGATTTTTTCCATATTCTTTTGATACAGTTTTAATAGTTTGTGCTATTTCAGGATAAGCAGATAAGGATAGTCCCATCTGAGTTAATGGATCGAGATGATGGGTGTCCACACCCAGCTGGGTTATTAACACATCGGGTGCATATGCTTCAATGATTTTTGGAAAAGTACCTCTAAATAAGTTAAGGAATATCTTATCCGTAGTCCATCGCTGTAATGGGAAATTGATCGAAAACCCCATTCCTTGGTCTTTACCAATTTCCTCAATCGTTCCAGTCCCAGGGAATAGGAACTTACCATCTTCGTGGTATGAAATTGTTAGAACATTAGGATCATCGTAAAACATCCATTGAACACCATCTCCGTGATGACAATCTATGTCTAAATAAGCAATTTTCATATCATTTTTTAAAGTTTTAAGGTGGGCAATAGCAACACCAATATCGTTAAATATGCAGAATCCAGAAGCGTGATTTCTCATCGCGTGGTGAAGTCCTCCTGCGGGATTGAAAGTAATTTGGTAATCGTCGTCGAGAAAGACTTTTTCTGCCGCTTCTAGACTTGCTCCGCAAATTAAAGTCGATGCCTCGTACATCCCCTTAAATATAGGATTATCTCCTGGTCCCAATCCATAACTATATGGTCGAACGGTATTATCATTTGGATCAATACTGAGCTTTTGGATTACCTGAACATAATCAGGCGAATGAACTCTCGTCAGTTCTTCTTGGGTACAATGACGCGGTTTGAAAATGTGAAGTATTTTATTTTCGAGCAAGCCCAATTTCTCAATCAAGCTATACATGAGCTCCAATCGAAGCGGTCTTAAAGGGTGCGTATTTCCGAAGTTGTACTCGTAATATTCATCCGTGAAATAAAGACCCACATTATTGATGGTCATCTCTTTATCTCATTATTTGTAAAATATCAAAAGTTTTTAATCTATTCTTTTTAGAAATAAAAGGGTCTAAAATGATTCGAAATATTTTAAATTCTTTATATTTTCTAATTATATAAGATAAAAATTTGAGATAACAAAATGGTAAATCTCTCAATAGGTGCAGTCATGGCTTGGCAAATTGCAGCTCTCGAAACTGCGATTGCAAAACAAGAGTATATTGAGAAAGAACAATTACTAATAGGTATTTTAAGTCTTGGAAAAGCCTTGATGTCTCGTACAATGACTGCAATGTTAGATCCAAGCAATAAAGAAGAATTAAAACGAGAAAGCGAAACAATTGAGAAGATACTGAAGAAGTATAATCTTGATTCAACTCGATTCAGGCGTCATATAAGAAAAGAAGTTGGATTAGGAGATTTCGAACGAATGGAAAAGGTGGTTCATCGAAGTGAAGATTGTAAAAAATTGTTTTTTCGTGCTGAAGAATTAGCAAATAATTCAGATAACATCAATAGTTTATATCTTATTGCTGCCATTTTAGAAGAAAATAACGATTTAATCCAACCAATATTCAACGAATTTTCAATAATTAAAAGTGATTTAAAAAATAAGGCATTGTTTTACGCTGGAATAGTTCAAAAGCAAAAGCAACCAGGTTCCTCAATGTATATTTAAACACTAATCGAAAAAAGATACAAGTATTGGTTTATTTTATAGGTGATAAAAATGGAAAAAATCTTGAAAAAATACAAAGTAGGAGAAATTATTGGCGAAAAATACGAAGTCGTCAATGTTTTGGGGGGCGGTATGGGTAATGTATACATTTGTCGTACGATATCAAATGATTCGTATATTGTGTTAAAAACACTTCAAACTCAATATATTTTTTCGAAAAGAGGAATGAATTCTTTCAAAAGAGAGGCTTATATTTGGATGAAATTAGAGGATCACCCAAATATTGTTAAAGCAATTGCTTTTGATGTTATTGAAATGCTTCCTTATATAGTATTGGAATATATCGCTCCAGACGAGGGAGGGCGGAATACTTTAACACAATATTTAAAATTTCCACTTGATATAAAGCAGATATTAATTTGGGCAATACAATTTTGTGATGGAATGGATTACGCCCTTTCTAATGAAGTAACACCCCATCGCGATATAAAACCAGATAATATAATGATAACAAATAACGGTATTTTAAAAATTACTGATTTTGGATTAGCAAAAATCTTCGATCAAGAAGAAGATAACACCGAAGAACAAAATATATTAGAAGCGTTTTTTTCAAAATCATCTCCTAATGTCAGTTTCATTCATAGCAAACAAGGAGGAGGTGTTGTAGGTACATTACCTTGGATGGCTCCGGAGCAATTCGATGGAAAAGCAGATTTAAGAAGTGATATATACAGTTTTGGATTAGTGTTATATCAAATGTTAAACAATGGAAAACATCCCTTTGAGCGACCAAATAATCCTTTTGTAAAAGGCGCATTGATCTTTGAAAAGCTTCATAAAGAAGAGCAAATTGAGGAAATTGATTCAATTTTATTTCCTATTATAAAAAAATGCGTTGAAAAGAATCCATTAGATCGTTATCAAACCTTTAAAGAAATGAGAAATGATTTAGCAGCATTATATGCTAACGAAACAGGTGAAGAAGCACCATTACCTCCAAGAAAAGAAGATTTATTAGGTACAGAAGTAACAAGGAAAGGAGATTCAATGCTCCAACTAGGATCGATTGACGAGGCAATAGACGAATATCAAAAAGCGTTAAGCATAAATCCTTATAACGATGACGCTTATTTTGGTTTGGGTAACACATATCAAGCAAAAAATCTCGAAGAAGAAGCAATCAAAAATTATAAGGAAGCAATAAGAATAAATCCAGAACATCTTGATGCCCTATTAAATACGGGAAAATTGCTGTTAAAAAAAGATCAAGTAGATGAGGCGTATAAATACTTTATTAAAGCTCTTGAAGTAAATTCGAATCATTTTGATGTACATAATTTGATAGGACACGCACTATCACGAAAAAAGAGATTAGACGAAAGTTTGCAAGCCTATGACAATGCTCTTGCATGTACATCTGATAATATTAAAACTTGTTCTGCCTATTATAATAAGGGTAATGTATATCTTGAAAAACAAGAACTACGAAATGCTATTATTGAATTTCAGCAATTTTTAGATATTGCCCCCTATGGTCATCCAAATATAGAAGAAGTAAAAGAGTTAATATTTAAAATAAAATCTTTACTCCCACCAGTCGTTAATCCTTTAGATTTTCAATACGGTTATGACGAACAGGTTTTTGAATACATGACAAGATATTTTGTGCCCGTTGATTTAACTACTTTACGGGCCTTAATTCCAAATAACGAGACGATTTTATCAAGTCTTATTACTGGAGGATATTATTCAGAGACGGTAAATAAGCAGACTAGGACCTGGAACTGGACAACTCATGTGATAATAACGAAAAATGGGATTGCATATAAAAATCGCTTTAATAATGAAAACTTTTATTATTGGAACAAGGATAAATTTAAAAGATTTTCAACTAGCAAGCTTAAGATTTTTGGTGAAACTCTATTTATCGATAAATGGGTAAAAAAAAAGGACATTTATCCCGATCAAACTTATGAAATCTTAAGGAAAAATTTTGGAACATTTTGTGGTCTTATAAACAAGAATTACAAGGGTTTTTTAAGCGAAATGAAACAATATTCCAAAACGGGAGAGGGGTTACAAGAAAGAATTTCTTCCAAGGGATTTAATGTGTTTATAAACGAATGCTACACCTTTTCTTGGGCAGGTCATACAAAGAAAGCAATTAAGGTTGCAGAAAATGCATATCCCTTGATTTCTTCTTTCGAAGAGAAAAGATATTTACTATTTTTCCACGCAGCATGCTTGGAATCACTAAGAGATTATTTAGGCGCCATTGCGATGTATGATGTGGTTCTTCAATTAAACTCCGAAGATTCTACAGCAAAGAAACTCAAAGAAAAGGCGCAATATCTATACGATCGTCACCAAATTCCAGATAGTAAAATAAATAAGGCGAACACCATATGTTCTGAGGGCGTAACTATGCAAAAATCAGGCAAATATACAAAAGCAATAGGACAGTTTCAATCAGCCTTAAAGATTGATCCTTTTAATTATACAGCATGGAAATCATTAATTAAAACGCTGAGATATGTGGGACAATTTGAAGAATCACAAAGGTGCCAAAGCTTAAGTGAGCAGCGCAGTGCACCAGAATTAATGATCGAAACAGAAACTCTTAAACGCCTTCAAGAAGCGGAAAAGTTTTACGAAGCTGCCCAAAATGCACACATTAAAAAAGGTCAACATGTTAAATCACTTGACTACTTCACCAATGCTTTAATGCTTAATCCGTTTCACTTTGATGCTTGGATAAGAAAAGGAATGCAATTTTCATATTTTCGGGACGGAAATTTTAAGCAACTCTTGGATAATAATTTAGAACATCTAACATACGCAAATCTAACTTTGGAAGCGATACAATGTTTTGACGAGGCGTTAAAAATTGAGCCTAATGATGTATTTGCCTTGCGATATAAGGGCGAACTTTTATGTGATCTCTTAAGGTTCAAGGAAGCTCTCGAAATTTCAAATAAGTTAGATGCTTTAAAATCTGAAACGAATAATGATAAATTATTTAAAACGAGAATTCTCTGTGGTTTGGGAGATTTTGAAGAAGCATATAAGATTCTAGAATCGATAAATATAAGCTCTTACTATCTCTTGCCACTTTATAATCCAATTAAGGCAGAAACCCTCATTGGTTTAAATCGTTTTGAAGAAGCGATACAATTGCTTTCTAATAACAAATCTCTTTTTGCTTTATATCGAATGGGTACGGCGTATGAAAAAATAGGAAATATCAATATGGCTGTCCAATATTATCAACGCGCCTTGGAACATAATCCAACTCATCCTAGAGCATTTAATGCAATGGAAAGACTTTCTGTATATTTTCAACGATAAGGTCGAAATCATTCAAGAATTTTTGGGATTATTTTTTCTTTTTTAATTATAGCATATGTTAAAGGATTAGGAGCCCCTATTCCTCTATAGTTCTCTGAGGAGAATATGGATAATAGAGTCTTGTTAAAAAACCATTTATATCCTTCAGGAAAACACTCGTGAGAACGAATCAAGTATTTCAAGTTATTAAATATCATGAATTCTTCAAAAACATCTTTTCCAAAAAAATAAATGTTTGGTCCACGAAAACTGGGTGAAAATCCATCAATCCCTTCTTTTGGATCGTTCCACATGATCTGATAGATCGATTGAGCCATAGACTCGTCAATTTCCTGAAATTTAACATCCTTTATATCCCTTAAAGCATCTTTATTCAAGGGAATTCCTCCGTGTGCACATAGTACCGTATCATTCACGATTGAACATATCGGGAGCTCGTCATATACAGATAAAACTTCTGAAAATTTATCAAAATCCTGAAACTTCTGTAAAAATTCGTAAGCAAAACCATATGCTTTATTCATTTCAAAGGTTTCATGGTTTCCGCGTAAAATATAATATTTCTTTGGTTCTAAAAGTTTCAAACAAAATATATATATCAAGCACGATAATTGATTGGGACCTCGATCTACAAGATCTCCTAAAAAAACGACTAACTTGGGTTTTTTGTTGTTAATTTCATCTACGAGCTTGAGCAAGGATTTTAAATTCCCATGAAGATCACCAATTACGAAGACTTCATCTTCTGGATTGGTAGTATTAAGTTCTAATAACAAAGATTCTTTTTTTAAAGAATGTTTGATCTGAGTTAAAATAGAGGAAATTTCAGTAAAACTTAGTTCTAAAATATTTTGAGAATCTTTAAGCAAATCTTGTAAAAATGAGTTCTCGATCTTCATTATGTGCTTATTAAGAATATTGACTTTAATTCATCTTTAACTAATAAAAGAATACTATAAAACTTTCTCTTTTTATGAAAAATAGGATTTTAACAAGAGAATAGAATCTAAAAAAAAAATCATTCCTTTTCAAATACTAATTCGAAATAAAGCTCCTTTTCGCCCGCCGCTGGAGGGGTCACTTTAAGGTTTCCTAACTTTTTGAAAATATGTATTGTATCCTTATTTTCAATGTGGATGTTGCCAAAAAAGCC
Source organism: Promethearchaeota archaeon (assembly GCA_016839425.1). The sequence goes on along the minus strand of JAEOUI010000362.1, from coordinate 4,482 downwards.
TTTCACACCTTTTTCTTTTGCGATAATGATCATATGATGAAGGAGGAATGATCCTAAACCGTGGCCTCTCCATTGTTTTTTGATGATAAAATCAAATTCAGCCAAGTTGATTTTCCTATTAAGATGATAAGATGCCGTACCTATCATTTCTTGGTCAGGTAAATCTCCCACGAACGCTCCTATCGAGAAAGTATTCTCGTAATCGATATTAACTTCGTCTTGAGTTTTTGAATGGAGAAATTCCTTTTTTAACTCAAAATATCGCAAGTATCGATCTCTTTCGTTAAGAGAATAATAAAGATCTTTTAAGGGGGCTTCGTCCGTGGTTTTTAAAGGTCGGACATATATCTTTTGTTTGTCTCTTGTACGAAAGAAGGTCTCGTATTGTTTAGGGTAAATACATATATTTCCTTTCTCGTCGCAAGCAAGTATTTGATCTGAGTAAATGTAATTTAATTCCTTGGCTTGTTCTAAAAGTTCACGTCGAAATTTCGGATGAGCAATACAAATGAGTGCTAAAACTCTATCACGGATGGTCTTTCCGTGTAAGTTCGCAACGCCCCATTCGGTAACCACATAATGCACATCTGCTCTTGGGAGAATGATACCCGCTCCTTTTTCTAATTGTGCTACGATCTTAGATCTTTTTCCATTTAAAGTAGTAGAAGGCAAAACGATAATGGGTTTTCCGCCCTTTGATAGCGCTGCCCCTCGCATAAAATCCACATTATCACCTATACCAGAATAGAATTTATAACCCTTGGTAGAGGCGTTGACTTGTCCTGTAAGGTCTATTTCAAAAGCTTGACATATTGACACCATTTTCTTGTTCTGGCTGATAATGTTAGGATTACACACATAATCCGTGGGATAAAATTCCATGTATGGATTTAAGTCGATGAAATCGTACAACCTTTTGGTTCCTAGCACGAAACTAGTGACGATTTTCTCGGGATGAAAATTTTTCATTCGACATGTGAGCACTCCCTCCTCTATTAGAGGGATAATGTTATCGGTAATGAAATGACTATGCATGCCAAGGTCTTTCTTGTCAAATAAATATTTCAAGCAAGCGTTTGGAAGCGTTCCAAAGCCAATATGTAGGGTTGACTTATTATCCACGAGATTAGCTACATTTTGACCTATCATTTCCGAAACATCACGTTCTTTAAACTGATATTCAATGAGAGGAGCATCGTTAAAAACAAAATAATCTATTTCTTTCATGTGGATCGTGCTACTTCCTAATGTTCTTGGCATTTGAGGATTAATTTCTGCTATGGTAAGGTATGCCGATTGAGCAATTGGTTTCGAAATATCAACATTGATACCAAGGGAGCAGAAACCAAACTTATCGGGAGGAGTTATTTGAACTAATGCAACATCCACATAGCGCTTTCCCGAGACAAACAATCCAGGAATCTCGCTAGCGTAAATAGGAGTGTAATCTGATTGTCCCTTGTTGATCTCTTCTCTCAAGGCTCCACCAATAAAGAAAGCATTGTGGCGAAATAAATCCTCTTCTTTATCAGTAAAATATTTCTCAGGCCAAATCGTTAGAAAATGAATGATTTCCGTGTCAAGAAGCGTTTCGGATTGTCTGATGAGTTCCCTGGTAAGCGCCTGTGGTTCGGCACATCCTGTTCCTATAAATACGCGGTTTCCAGGGATGATTTTATTTATAGCCTCCTTGGGCGTGATTTCCTTATCAGACCATTCCTCTCTCCAATTATCTCCCGAACCGTTGACTTGCATGCTATTATAATATTTATTTTAAAAATTAGTATTTTGTTTTATTAATCAAAATATTAGACTATGATACATATAATAGTTTCATTTAAGATTAAAAATTATTTAAAGAAGGACAATTTTTTATTTCATCAAAAATTTTTATCTCGTATTCTTTGTATTTCAACATGTTTAATTGTTAATTCTGATTGTTTTTGAACGCTTTTTTTGAATATTGTTCTTTTTGCTACATTTTATTAGTATTCGCGCGTATCTTAAAAGCAAATTTGTGGATCTTATTAGGAATCATTTCCGATCCCGCGAATTTTTTTCAAGAAGGAACATGACCATTGAGATTTTTTTGAACCAATTTATTAATTTTATCGATTTTGCGCTCGAAATCGATTTTCTTAACATTGCACATCGATAAAGTTTAAAATTTCTACCGTATTTTTCATATCATTCTGATTTCAATGAAAAATTAAGAATTTAAATTCAAAACAACTTAAAAAGTGAAAAAAATGTCAGATGACAAGATAGTAAAATCTATTCTTAAAGAAGGACGAAAATTCAACCCAGTTGATTTAAATCCGGATTACGCAAAAACCGGAATGTCCTTCGACGAATACAAAAAATTATGGCAACAATCCGTCGATGACATGCAAGGTTTCTGGGGAGAACAGGCTAAATCCCTCGATTGGTTTAAACCATTCGATAAAGCATGGGAAAAGTCGGAAATGTTTCCAGGAAACTGGTTTACTGGCGGAAAGCTTAATGTTTGCTACAATTGCGTTGACCGACACGTGAAAAACGGAAAGGGAGACCATGTTGCCTTAATTTTTGAGGCTGACGAACCTGGAAATGTTCAGAAATTCACATTCAGCGACCTTCAAAAGGAAATAAGCAAGTGCGCTAATGGAATGAAAAAGTTAGGCTTAAAGAAAGGAGATCGAGTCACGATCTGGCTCCCCATGATTCCAGCGCTCGCAATCGTAATGTTGGCCTGCGCTCGAATCGGAGTCATCCATTCGATCGTTTTTGGTGGTTTCTCAAAAGAAGCTGTTAAAGACAGGATTGAAGACTCGAACTCTCGCTTGTTATTCACGTGCGATGAAACCTTGAGGGCCGGAAAGACCTACCCCAAGATGACAGATGTTGTCCAAATCATCGATGATTGTCCTACCATTGAACACGTGATCGTCACTAAACATACAGGAAACGATGTACCACACACGAATAAGGATATCATGTATGATGACTTCGTTGCAGGTGTTTCAGAAGATTGCCCATGTGAAGAGATGGACTCTGAAGATACTTTGTTCATTCTCTATACTAGCGGTACTACTGGAAAACCGAAAGGAGTCAAGCACACAACCGCAGGATATATTCTTTACACCTCTTTCACGCACAAATATGTGTTTAACTACAAAGAAGGAGACGTGTGGTATTGTACAGCAGATATAGGTTGGATCACCGGTCATAGCTACATCATCTACGGACCTTTGGCAAACGGCGCAACGACCTTGATGTTCGAAAGCGTGCCAACCTACCCTGATGTGGATAGATTCTGGGACATTTGCGAAAAGCACAAGGTCACGCAATTCTATACCGCACCAACCGCCATCAGATCCTTGATGGGAAACGGCGACGAACCCGTTCTCAAGCACGACCTCAGTTCATTGAGAATATTAGGAACGGTCGGGGAACCAATCAACCCAGAAGCCTGGATCTGGTACCACAATGTTGTTGGAAAGGGAAAATGCCCTATTGTTGATACATACTGGCAAACCGAAACTGGTGGATTTATAATGACCCCCATCGCTACTGCCACACCAACAAAGCCAGGATCTTGCTGTTTGCCAGCGTTAGGCATCAAACCTATCATCTTTGACTCCGAAGGTGAAGAGGTTACTGAAGCTAACGAAGGTGGATACTTCTGCATGGGCCAACCATGGCCAGGCATGTTGCGCACGGTATGGGGCGACGACGAGCGATTCAAGGAAACCTATTTGAATAGATATCCTGGTTATTACTACACTGGTGACGGCGCTCGACGAGATGAAGATGGATACTATTGGATTCTTGGAAGACTTGATGATGTCATCAAAGTATCTGGACACAGAATCGGAACCATGGAAGTTGAATCCGCAATTGTAAGTCATCCAAAAGTTGCAGAAGCGGCAGTTGCTCCATTCCCACACGAAATCAAGGGTCAAGCCATCTGGGCATATGTGACCTTGATGAAAGGTGTGGAAAAGACCGACGACTTGATGAAGGAAATCAAGATGCATGTCAGGCAAGAAATTGGTCCAGTATTCCAACCAGACGTGGTTCAATTCGCTGACGCCTTACCAAAGACGAGAAGCGGAAAGATCATGCGAAGGATCTTAAAAGCCATCGCATCTGGAGACGATGTTGGCAACACAACCACATTAGCAGATCCATCCGTCGTTGACGACTTGCTCGAAGCCCGAAAACACATGAAATTATAATCGGGTAAGTAATCTTTATCATTCTATTTTTTTTCTTATTTTTACACGCTTTTATTTTATGAACAGATTTTATTCAATTTTTTAAAATAAAATGATCACGATTCAAAGAAAGAGCTTAGATAAGTATCATTCAGTTTTTACTCTAAGAAATTTTAGTTCTGAGAGGATCAAAAATTGAAAAGGAAAGCTAAAAATTATTAAAGATCTTTGTTTAAGACTAGAAAATATAGTTGTTTTTTCGAAATTTGTTCTTTCCGGATTA
>JAEOUI010000361.1 GCA_016839425.1 Promethearchaeota archaeon | reverse complement strand
TGGGCTTGTATTTCAACTTGAGTTCGGGTAATACTTCCTTTACTACCATTCCTAAGCTCCTATGAACAGTTCTTCTGGGGGTCATGGAAGCTTCACATACTTCTTCTAAAAGCCTTGGAAACTCGTGCACTCTTATCGCAGCGTAGAGAGAAGCGGCTATAAAACCATCAATTGAACGTCCCATGGTAAGTTTCTTTTTAGCTACAACCGAATAAATCTTCCAAGCGGTTTCCTTGATGTATTCGGGTATGTTCATCTTGGACGTGAGCATTTTCAATTTTGGTTTTGCTTCCCAGAAATTTCGTTCTATGCTGGAAATTAAAGAATTTTGGATCTTCGACAATCTCGAGAACAGGGTTTTTCCTTTAGCACCTATCAACCTGCCCTTAGAGTCAATCTTACTGTTTGGTAGCATGGTTCGAGGTCCGAATTCCCTCCATCGAGGTTCCGTTCTTCTCCTCTTGTTTACTTCCTCGACTGTATAGGCTCTTCGTTCGTTTCCTACGAGATTTCTTCCTATAATCATGCCACAATTTAAGCACACATTGTCTCCGTCTCTCGATTCGATGTTTGGACTATCGCAACACACATCAGTGTCTTCTGGCGAACTGTTTTTTACTCGAAGTCTATCCTTATAATTGTACGACATCGTTTTCCTTCCTTTTTCTTTGATGTAATTGTTTACTGGGGTTTTGCTATTGTTAATATCCAAAAAGCGTGTGATCGAATTCGATAATTTTATTGGCGTTTTGCTACAAGCGTGTTGTCATAATTCGTCAATTATATTATCGTTTTTTTTTTTTTATTAACAATTTCTTTAATAAATAAATAAATCACCCTAGTATTTAAATGTAAATGTCTTCAAACACAAATTCCGCACTGTAACATAACAAAAATGGGAAAAAAGTGGGTCAAAATTTTTAACTTTATTTTACATTTTTCGACAATTTTTTTTAAAATATCAATATTGTAAAAACCTTGTCCTAAGCTTCTTTATGAATTATTTCTCTTGCTTTTTCAAAAATTTTATTCGTATTAACTCCAGCAGGACAGGTTACTGCACAAAGACCGCACAAAGTACATTCGTGTAAAATTTGAGCGATTAATTCGCTTAAAATCAATTCGCCGTGGACCAGTCCGTTAAGAATGTTAAGTCTCCCTCTTGGACTATGGGCTTCGGTTTTTCGAATTATTCTGGAAGGACATTTGGAGGTGCAAAGACCACATCTCATGCAATTTAATTCTAAAATAGATTTTGTTTTTAATTTTAATTTTCTTTGTTTTCTTGAATGAGTTAATATGCTCTTGCTTCCCTTGCCAGATCCAGGATTAAGAATCTGTTTAGGATCAAAAAGCTCTTTAATCTGTATCATTAACTGAATTAATTCAGGACCGTGCTCAAATTGGAGGTATGGGGTTTTTACCTTACCAATTCCGTGTTCTCCCGTGAGTGTACCTCCTGATGGTAATATAATTCTCTTATATAAAAAATCTATTGCCTTTTCAAGCTCTTCAAGTTGTTCTTCGTCGTTTTCGTTGAATAAAAATCTTGGGTGAAGGTTTCCTTCCATGTGACTGGCCACGCAAACATTTAGATGCCGTGCGTTAATACTTCTAGGAATCGCCCAGATTTTCTTCACAATAGAAACAAAATCCGTGATTTTTATAGAACAATCCTCAACGCAGCACGAGGGAGAAATTCGAGATAAAGCAGGTAAACTTGACTTTCGAATTTTTACAAGTCTTTCTCTCTCCACATCTGACTCAGCAATTTTATAAAAGATTGGGTTTTGTTCTAATAATATTTTTTGTAAAGATTTAAAATCATTATTAACTGATTCATTGCTATTACCGTCCATCTCAACTAATAACGCGTGTCCTGATGTGATTTCACCGTAGTCGTTACCTAAATGATCTTTAACCGCCTTTAACACAAATTCGTCCATGAATTCGAATAAATTAGGGAGAATGCTTTTTTTTCTAATATCAATTGCGATCTCTGCAACTTGTTCAAGGTTTTTATAGATAAAGATACCCATTTTCCGAAATTTTGGAAAAGATCTAATTTTTATTCCTATTTGAGTTATGATTCCTAATGTTCCTTCTGAACCCACGAATAAATCGATTATGTTATAGGAGGAAACAGATTTAAGAGTTTGAGATCCCAATGTGACTATGGTTCCATCGGCTAAAACAACCTCAAGAAATAGCACATAATTCTTTGTCACGCCATACTTATATGCCTGAACCCCTCCAGCGTTATTTGCAACCATCCCACCAATGGTAGCAACTGCACTAGAACCTGGATCTGGAGGGAAAAAATAGCCTTTTCTCTTGAGAATATCGTTTAGATCGTCGCAGACTACTCCTGGTTCTACAATAACAATATTATTTTCTACGCTCAAGGAAATAATTTTATTCATTTGGCTTAAATCCAACACGATTCCCTTATAAGGTGTCATGGTTCCTGCAGATAAACTAGTTCCGCTACCTCGTGGTGTAACAGGTATGCAATGATCGTTTGCGATTTGAAGTATGAGAGATATCTGATTTGAGTTTTGAGGAATTAAAACTAAATCTGGAATCCATTTATTGTTAAAAACTGAACTACCAAAAGCGTAAGCCCATCGAATTTCGATTTCGTCAAAATAAAAATGTTTTCCGACTATTGCTTTGAATTCTTGTTTTAATTCTTTAGATACCGTGTTATAAGTCATATATTAAATAAACTATTATTTTATAATTTGAAAAATCCTTTTGGTAAAAAATTATTTTAATGCTAAGATAAGATAAATCAT
>JAEOUI010000576.1 GCA_016839425.1 Promethearchaeota archaeon | reverse complement strand
TCCTCTGTCAAAAACAACTTTAGAAATAGCAATTCTTTTTGGAAAAGAATCTAGAGGATTGACGAATGATGAACTCGGACCTGCAGACATACTCTTAAGGATTCCGACTAGTCAAGAGTATTCTGCCTTAAATCTTTCCCATGCTTGTGGCATAATTCTTTATCAGATCTTCAGGCAAATTCATTCAGTGAATATTGGAAGGGGAAAACACCCTATTTTATTGGCAGATAAAGATGATAGGAGAATTATGTATGGATTTATAGCGGATCTCATAAACAAGTTGAAGATCCGGACCCACAAACAAGATAATGTATTTTTAGCATTTAAAAACGTATTTGAACGTGCGTTCATGTCTAAAAAGGAATTAAGGCTAATCACGGGATTCATTCACAAAATTCATTCTATTCTGATGGATCATAAACTTTATGATTAAATAAACTCGTGAGCTCTCAAGTATTCAATATAATCGCAATATAAGGAAATACTTTTTGCAGCATCTCTAAAGTTCAGATAATACAAGATTCTATTTTTATGCAATATCTTTTTTATTTTCTCAAATCTTCTGGCTAATTGGGAAGAGTCAGCCATGCTAGGTAGGCAAAAAGCAAAGGGTTTAGACGTACTTTTCTGCAATTTTTGCATTCTTTTAAAGACGTAGGAGTATAAATGATCTGACCATAAGGGTATCACTATGATATCAATATTAGGATCTGTTATAACAATTTCAATGCATTTTATAAATACGTCCGTGACAAATCCTACGGCTCCGAGATCAATTGGATTGGCAATATTTACATTTACATCGGGCAAGATACTTGATATTTTTGATTGAGATTCTTCTGTTAAAGTTGGAATGATCAAGTTTTTGGATGCAAATAAATCCGTTAAATTGACGGATGAGCCACCTCCGGGAGTAACAATACCAATATTCCTTCCCTTAGGGATTCTTGTGGGATATAATAATTCAAACGTCTTTATCGCATTCCAGAATTCTTCATTATCCGTAACCAAGGTAGCACCGGCTTGTTTTGTCATCGATGTCCACAATCTCCAATCAGATGCAATCGCACCCGTATGGGAAAAAGCCGCTCTACTACCATCCTTTGTATAACCACCTTTCCAAATTATCACTGGCTTAGTTTTTGTGGTTTTTTTAAGTTCTAAAAAAAAATCGTGTCCGTTTGCAGAACCAAAAGATTCCAAATATGCTGCGATCACTCCCGTGTCTGCATGATTTCTATAATGCCGTAAAAAATCGACGCAATTTAAATCCGATTGGTTTCCAAAAGAAACCCCATATCTATACCTCATATCTCGTTTTAATCCGACATCAACAAGCTGACTAAGATGTCCTCCAGATTGTGACATGAATGACACGACCCCGGGTTCACCATTAAACTCGGCAAAGGAGAATGCCATGCCATTTTCAACATTGAATGGCCCCAAACAGTTCGGACCAATAACTCTAGTATCAGAACCATTGATTATATTTCTAAGTTCTTGTTGCAATTCTTTTCCGAAACTTTCTCCCGTTTCTGAAAATCCTGAGGAAAATATAATAAGCCACTTAATTTTCTTCTTTACACATTCTTGTAATACTTTTGGAATTACCTTAATCTTGAGAGAAATATAAGCCGTATCAACAGGATAGGGGATATCCAAAACGGAGGGATAACATTTCCAATCTAATATCTTATCTGCCATTGGATTAACGGGATAAAACGTATCTGACCATATGGAATTTTTAAAAGAGGTAAGATAGAGCATCGAACCGAAAGCTGATTTTTCAGAGGCTCCGATAAAAGCAATATGTCTTGGGTTAAATAAGGAATCAAACTGATCAATATTATATTCTGGGTTATCAATCATCATGAAGGAGAATTAGATATTAATTAAATGATTTTTGAATTGAATATAGAATCACATTAAACATTCCTTTCTTTTCATTTGGGTGAATTCTTGTATTTTTTGGCGAATGATGTTCCTTCTCTGAACTATACCTATATTTGAGTCAATTAGTTCCTTTTCAAGCTGTTCACGATATTCTTCTATTTCAAGGTTTAGATCAAAAATCTTACTAAAATCCACTTTATCTAGATTGGATGTTAGAGATTCTTGATCTGTCATTGGGGAGGATTGAATTTTTCTACTAATTTTTTTATTATCTTCATTAAATAAATTATCTAGAATAATTGTTAAGAAGCTGGTTATCACGGGTTTTAAATCAGTAATCCAAGCCATTCCATCCAGAACTTTTATTCGATGGATTTTTCTGAAATAAGTAAAATGTTCATCTATTCTTAGTTTAAGATCCTCCAAAGAAAAATTATTCTTCAGATTAGAAGTCAATCCAGAACTAAGATACTCTATGATGCAATTTTCTAGTAAATCCTTGAATTCAGTAAAATTATAGAATTTTCCTAGCCGGAAAAAAGAACTTAATAATTGAGTAACAGCATTTTGAATTGTATTTAATGAAATCTCTTGTCTATTAATACAGTATGTCTTAATCATTCGTTCTATTCCTGAGCCATTGAATTCACAAGTCTCATTTTGCTTGCATTCATTATGGGTTTCAAATTTAACGTCTTTTTGTATCTTCTCGTTTTCTCTTGATGAGAGAACAGCCTTATAATCATTTAAAATTATCTCCAGGAGTCCAGAACGGAGCGTGAGTAAATTGCTTTGGATTTTTTCGTTTTGAGAATGGATGGTAGGTACGATTTCTTTATATTTATTTAAAATTTGAGTTAGATCAAAAGTTTTTCTTTCAAATGGGCTGAAAAAGATCTCATAGAGAGAAGCGATTTCATATTCTTCAATAGAAGTGGAGAAAATACTTCGTAGATATGAATCGTATTTGAGAAAAAAAACAAAAATGCAATCATCAATGGCTAGGGTGTAATTATCTTTGGGATATTGTGTTCTTATCAAGTACTTTTTGTATTCTAATCTGATTTTATTAGCC
>JAEOUI010000360.1 GCA_016839425.1 Promethearchaeota archaeon | reverse complement strand
GAACGGTTAAATTCTGACTTAGTTTCTATTTTAAGAAAAGGATACACGACTTCTCTTTCCATGGAAAATCGCTGTTTTGGTATCTATAAAATAAGGACTAACCTCACTGAGATTAAATTTAAAGCCCGAGATTATTTATTCGTCATTTTTACATTAATCGTGTTTCTATTCCTCCTGCTTTATAATTTAGCACTACTTCCAATTCCTCAAGCTCCTTCGTTTTATCAAATATTTGTTCAATTATTCACTTGAAAATTTATAAAAATAATCCTTTTCAATTAGTTTTAATTTGGTTGAATAATTATTATTTTATAATTTCGTATTAGAAAGAATAACATTAGATTTGAAAAAATGCCTCTCAGAATACGCTGGAAATCGGATGAATATCTACCTTTTGCTCTATTGATGTTAGGTGCTTGTGGATTGTTACAAGTGCTTTTTGTATTTATAGCGCAATACTTTTTGCGCATCGGAGATTATTTGATAATCGTCGTGATTCCGATTGCAATCACGGGAGCGCTCTTCCTTTCGACAAAGATTCTCTTTGAGGGTTATGCCCAAGTAAAAAGACGGAGAAAATTAAAAAATCAGTTTAAGAAAAAAGGGAGCTTGGACTCGAAGACTCAAAAAATCTTAGCATTCCCCATTTCAAAACCAATTATTATTATTTTTGCCTTGTTCACTGGATCCTTTATAGCAACCTATGCCATCTGTGCCGCCGCTGCTTCTTTAGATGTGATCTTGAGCTTCCTAATATCTGAAAATGTGGGTGCTGTGGTTTGTATATTTTTCGCAGATTACTTCGAAAGATATTATGCAAAAATCAGGAAATTTTAAGTATTTCTTAAAAATAATCAAGAATTTGGAATAAAAGTTTCTCGAAAGAATTTTATTGCCAAAGGCGATTATTTAAGTGAACATTAATTATTTAAACTAAATATAATTCCATTCATGTAAATTATTTATAAAGCATAAGAGGTTGTATAATGAAAGAAAAACTCAATTATGAAAAATATCCGATAAGCGACGATGAAATGGGAGGGCGATATAAGAACTGGACGGAATCACTTTCCAGACAAATGCTCGTGCTGTACAAAATCGGTAAAGAGGTTGGAGGTCAAAAATTCGTTGATAGGCTCAAGGAGGAATATCGAAAAATGGGTCAGAGAGACGCTGGAATGTGGACAAAGTTGGTTGGCAAAAAACCCGAAGATTTTAAAGATTGCTCTGGCTTATTCGAGGTATACGATTTTATTGATGATCGTTTTGCAAATTTTTGGAATGGTTATGTTGAGAATTCGCCAAAAGCTTTTGAGAAAGAGCTATATACTTGTCCCGTCGCAAGACCTTGGTCGAAGGAGCCTGAAATATGTGAACTTTTATTAGGAGAAGCGCTTAAAGGGATGGCAGAAACGCTTAATCCGAAATTTAAAACTGAAGGTTTCACAAAATTACTTGTTAAAGGCGATAATTGCTGTCGCTATAGGGTTGAGTTGGAGTAGGATCAAATTGGATGAGAATCAAACCAGAGAAGAACAGCTAAATAAATTAGAACAAAAAGCTGGTGATTACGAACAACAATTCCAAAATTGTGCCCAAGGAACGCTGTTAGCACTACAAGAATGCTTTAATCTTGGGAACTCGGATACTATAAAAGCAGCAACTGCGTTTCCGGGTATCGCACTTAGGGGTGAGACATGCGGAGCCATCATTGGATCCATAATGGCGCTTGGTTTGGCCTTCGGACGCGATAAACCAGAGGATCTTGCCTCGTTGCAACGCACGATTAGTGCTGCTCGCAAGCTCTGTCATCTATTTGAGAAAGAATTTGGGAGTTGCAATTGTCGAGATGTGCACGATCGCTTATTTGGTCGTAGATATGATCTTATGAAACTGAAGGACCAACAAGAATTTGTCAAATCTGGAGACGCTAAAAAATGCCGGATTCCGGTAGGAAAAGCAGCAAGAATCGCTGGAGAACTTATAATGGATGGCTTGAAATTACAATGAAAAAATTCGACCTAAAACCTTTTTATTCATAAACGATTTAAACTAAACTTTAATGTAAGATCCAACTTTAATTAATTTAATGTTCGACTAAAAGTATTGGTAATTTTTGGTACTTTTATTGTCATTCTCATATTTTTTGACTATAAATCGATAATAAAATAAAATTAAACGATTAAAAATGGTAAAGATAAACACGGTACTCGGTCCTATTGAACCTGAAGAATTGGGCCTTACATTACCCCACGAACACATATCTGCAGGATATCCTGGATGGGAATGCGATCCACTTTCTCGCCCTTACGATCGTGAAAAAATAGTTAATATTTGTATCAGAAACCTAGAACCTATTAAAAAATATGGTGTAAACACAATCATTGATGCTACTCCTCTGGATCTATACAGGGATGTGGAAGTAATGAGGGATGTTTCAAAAAGACTTGATATTAATATTATATGTTCAACAGGTCGATATACCGAAAATTTGGGTAAATGGTCTTATTTCCTCCTAAGACAGAGAGATGGGATTGGTGAGATGAAGACTGAAATTTACGAGGGAATTATGCAGGAAGTAAATTATGGTATTGGCCAAACAGGAATTAAACCTGGTGTTATTAAGGTTGCATCCGGATTAAATCAAATTTCAGAGTGTGAAGACGCCTCGTTAAGGGCGGCAGCTCAGGCCAGTATGGAAACTGGGATGCCTATTATGACCCACACTGAAGACGGTACGATGGGGCCCGAACAAGCAAACCTTCTCG
>JAEOUI010000359.1 GCA_016839425.1 Promethearchaeota archaeon | reverse complement strand
AGCAGAGAATAGACCTAACGACTCTGACTTTAATATTGCTCGGAATTATGTTAAAAAAACTCAAAAAATCTTATTAAATAATGGTTCTATGTCTCTCCAATTTGATAAATTAAAATTACCTGAAAATTTTTTCTTGAAAATTCTAAAAACATTAAATAATAATGTTTTTCCCCCCTCTAGGCGAGGAAAAGAATGTAGTCTTTGTAATATTTGCGAAGAATCATGTCCTATAAATGCCATGGATTCTAAATCTGGAGAGGCCGATCCTGAAACTTGTATTCGTTGCTTTCGGTGCTTTGCTGTTTGTCCTGAGAAAGTTTTAAAAATTGGAGATCTTAAACCCCAACTTACTTTAATTGAAAAAGTAAAAAAAATATCTAGCGATATCGTAATGAGAAAAAAGAGCAGGTTTTTCATATGATTTTTTTATCCATATTATTTACAATATAAAGGAATCCATTTTTTAGGACTTCAATTCATTTAGACCAAATCCACTCTCAATTAAAAAAACTAATCGAGATACAAATCGAGCCGCTGGAGCCCCATCAACTACATCGTGGTTGAATAAAATAGTCATTGTTAAATATTCTCGAATTTTAATCTCGTTATTTATTACTCCAGCTCTTTTATTGATGCCTCCAACAGCAAAAGCTAAAGGATGGACAGTTGTAGGAATTGGCCATCCATGTACTTTTCCAAACATTCCGACAGAAGTAAGGATTATTGTTCCCATATGTTGTTTGACTTTAAATGGATTTTTCAAGATTTTTTTTGTAAAAAACCTCCTGAGAAATTTTGGTAAAGAAGTATAAATTTTCATTTTTCTCTTTACTGTATTTTTACCTAAAACTGTCGCTCCGCTTAATTCTTCTTTTTGAGCACTTCGAATTTCTTCGTTAATTTGAAAAATATTTTTTTCGTTTGTTTTTCTTATAACAAGTGGCATTGGAGCTTTTATTCCATTTATAGATTTTTCGACTGTAATTGATATATCTACATCATCAAAAATCACTATTTTTTTTCTGCCTTGCATTATTGAGTGAACTGCTTTGTGTTCACTTGTTGCTTTTCCAATACATGTTAGTAACCAAGCTGTAAAGGATAGTTTTATTCCAGTTTTTTGTTCATGGATTAGCAGGTTCAAACGACCCTCAGTTACATCAACTTCAATCAGACTCTTAACATAATGATTTTTATTCCCTAATGCTAAAAAATCGAGTGTAGGAATTCTTGCTTTTGGAAATCTGTCAAGTTTATATTTTCCAATAATTTCTCTGCTCATGATTATTTTTAAGTATTTTCTTGTATAAAAATTCGATTCTGAAAACTATCTATGTATTGTTATTTATTGAATTTCGACTATTAGCTTAAATATTTGGATTTTTTTGTATAATATAGAATGGATGATTTTAGAAATTTTTTTGCTTACGAGATTGAGGAAAATGGGGAGACTAAGGAATTAAAATTCTTAGAAACCGATTTAGAGCAGCAATTACATCCTGAGCGAATCTTGGTTTTAATTAAAGAAGATTTAAGAAGAATTTTCGTTTGGAAAGGAGCAAAATCCTCCGTCCAGAAGAGATTCATAAGTTTTAAAATCGCTGGAGATTTGCAGCAAGAATTAGCAAAAGATTCTCATTATCAAGTTTGTAAAATTGTTTCCGTTGATCAAGGAGACGAAGTTCAAGAATTTCTTGAAGCATTTGGATTGAAATCAATGGAAGTGAAAGAAAGATTAGCAGATATGAGGTATATTCGGAATAAAGAGCGAGTGGAGCATGAAAATAAAGAAATATATCCCGAAGAGAAGGAATTCAAAATCAGCGAACATATCGTATTAAAATTAATAAAAGGACAGACTGTTATCTTTATTAACGACGAACCTTTCCACCAATGTAAATATCTTCTCTTGAATCTTACTCAAAAAGACTTTACTGAATTTGATAAAATAGACTCTATTGACGATGCATTCAAAATTTACAGCAAGATGGAAAAAAAGCACGAACAAGATCACCATCTCATCGATCCAGAATCCGAATTCATGGGTCATTGTTCTAACCTTCAAGCTTGGTACGAATATGATTACGACCTCAGAATTCTTCACAGTAGCTTGTCAATCCCGTTGCTGAAAAAAATTGCTTTTTTAGGAGATAAGAAAGCTATCATACGACTCAAGGAAAGCATCGCAACAAGGATCGCCTCAAGAAATTTCAATACAATAGTTTTCTACTTGAACGAAAAATATTTTAAATTATTTACAAACGAAGAATTGGAAGCAATGTTCGAAGAATGGCTCGATAAAAAAGGGGATTTTGCCTTTATGGAAAAAAGAAGAGTGTGGTATCCGCTTCTTAAAGAATTAATCGAGCGTGGCATTTCTAAGGCTCGAGATATCGTGAAAAATGAAATCATTGTTTATCTCACAGAAAATAATTTTGAAGCCTATAGATATTTATTGAATGCAGACTTTTTCAAGCTACTTGAACTTGAAGATCTCGAGGAACTCTACGAGTTAGTACCAAAAAATGATTTAATTGCATTACGGAGAATTGAATCTATTATTCTCAAAAAAACCCTTAAGAAATGGAGAGAAAAGTAATTTGGGCGATCTTCATCAAATCAAAAATAAATTTAAAGTCTTAATTTAAGTCAATAATCAAAAAAACAAGCTTGTGGTTCGTTTTTAATTGTTATTTGAAGCGTGGATTCGACTATTTTAAATTTTTCATGCAAAAAATCATTTAATTTCTCTATGAGTGTTTCTTGAAATTCAATATTTGAATTTTTATTAGCGATTTTTATGTGAGCGGAAAATACAAGCATGCCTGGCGTGATGGTCCATAAGTGAGGGTTGAAAACCTCCTCCACCTCTTCAAATTGCGCTTTTAGGGCGTTGCTAATCATGTGGACATTAAATCCTTTTGGTGCCATCTCTAATAGAATGCGTGTTGAGTCTTTTAAAATTCCAATAGCCCATACAAAAATAACTATTGAAATAGCAATACTTATTATGGGATCTAGAATTTTCCAGTCTGGATTAAATATAATGAGAAATGCAACGACAACGATCCCAATTGAAGCTGCTGCGTCTCCGAACATGTGGTAAAACACGCCTTTAATGTTTATATCGTTTTTCTGACTGCCATGCAAAATGCTGATGCTACCAATATTTGCTCCAAGTCCAATCAGTGCAAGAACAAGCATGTTGATTCCGTTTATGTTCTCTGGAAATAAAATGCGCTCAATCGAATCAAAAACAATTATTCCAACTACAACTAACAAGAAAAGCCCATTAATAAACGCTGCTAATACCTCCGTGCGATATAATCCATAAGTCTTATGATGACAAGGTGGTTTTCGAGCTATAAAAATTGCTATTAATCCAATTAAAATTGCAAAAGCGTGAGTGAACATGTGCCACGCATCGCTTACTAAAGCAATGCTACTGATCAGAATGCCCCCACTAAGCTCTAGGATCATCACAGTTAAAGTTAGCAAAAGTGAAAATATTAATTTCTTTTTTTCTACTTCTCGATATTCGTTCAAATTTTTGGAAAGCTTATTTTTAGAGAAATCTTGACTTTTCAGATTAGAATCTATCATGTATTTAGAATTGCTCAATTTTATCACATGTAATTTAACATGTTCTATTAATTTAAGGATGATTATTTACAAGATAAGTATATATAATAAAAAAGAAAATTATGCAGTAACATTAAATATCATTTAATATCTTGGGTAAAGATTGTTGGTTACCGAAATTCTATATATAATTTTTATATTATTAGCGCTTGTATACACCATTGGGTTGTTGATCATTGGATTAGTCATGATCTTTCGATCTATCAAATTAAAACTGAGAAACATCTTGTATTTTGGTCTAATGCTCGAGATCGTGTTCTTCTCTCAAATTGGAAGTATAGTTCTTGGATTTCCTCCATTTCTAGAAACTTTACTCGTATCTTTTGGCCTATTTTTCTTTATTTTATTTGCAAATAAGACTTTCTATCAAGATCGGCACGATATAGCGGTAAAATTGGTTCTTGTTGTAGGTGTGATTAATTATTTTGTCGTTAGCACCTTTTCTTTTATGTATACATTTTATTCTTCCCCCCTCACATTTTATCTGTTTTTCTTTCAATTATTTGTGGAAAGATTAATCGTTTTTGGATGGAATACATTTTCGGCATATTCCGCTTATAAAAAAATCAAGAAAAGAACTGTCGAACCGTGGATTTTGATGAGATATAAAATTCTAACATTCACATCCTTTCTAATGGTAATACAGCCCGTATCATACTTCTTTATTCCATATGGTTCTGATTTTGGAGATATAACTCCTCTAAATAGCTTTATTGTATTTGGTATTTCCGTGTTAATCATACTTAGTTTTTGTATTGGAACTTATTTAGCAATGATAATGCCAAAATGGTTTAAAAATTATGTTAATAAGAATTATGTGCCCTCAGACGCACTTGAATTTTCTGAAAAAGAATTAATCGAAATTATCAAATTTCTTGCAGAATATTTGGCAGTTAAACTAAACTTCAGTCCTGCTGCGGCAAGAGGATTACTAAAGCTAGCAATTCAAGACGAATTGGGAACCTATAAGCAAATTGAAGAGATCACCTTCCACGAACTTAAACTTGTAATTAACAACTCTTTTTTTAAAAGATTAGAGAAATTAAAATCTGAAAAAAAGATTGACATTCCCGACATTTCTCAAGTTGTAAAAGGTACTTTAAATCAATTGATTGAGGGGCAATCATTGATTAGCTTGAGTCGTATCTAACCCTTTAATTAAATTAAAATAAATCCAATTTTTTATTGGGAAACTTTATACCTTAATCGTTTATATTGTTCCCTTCTTCATTATATATACCTCAATTTAGAAGGTGAGAAATCATTAAACAAACAAAAAAAATATTAATTGGAGTATGTTTCATTTCATTGATATTTTCTTTAGGCGGGATTGGAATTGCAGTCGCAGTTGATCCTGCCCTGGGAATTAGTGGCGACATGATTCAAGATCAAAATCGAGATTGCGACCAAGATTGCACGTGTGACCAGGATTGCACCTGTGATCAAGATTGCACGTGTGACCAGGATTGCACTTGCGATTGTTGTCAAGATTGCGACTGTGATCAAGACCAAGACCAGATCCAAGACCAAATTCAGGATCAAGATCAGATACAAGATTGCACTTGTGACCAAGATTGCACCTGCGACCAAGATTGCACCTGTGATTGTTGTCAAGATTGCGACTGTGATCAAGAGCAAACGGGTAAACCATGTTAATTATAAAAAGATTTTAATTCAAAAGAATGCCACAAACATTCCTTTTTTTTTTAATAATTCCAATAAAAGCTACTTCAAATTATATCCTGAAAAGAATTATTCTTGCTTATTTTTTATATTGAAAAATAATATTGAAATGATTATTAGAAATGATAGAGATGGAAAAAAACCAATAAAAGAGATTGATCTTTCTTGATTCATCTCTCTGAATGGGGCATCCGTTCCTTTAGTTAAAGCATCAATGAGTATGTAATCATCAATCTCAGGATTTCCAAATTCAAAAATGCAAAACCCAGCTATATTATGAACACGTCCATATTCAATCTTACTTACTATTTCTTGAGCAACCATTTCCTTTGTAACTGTTACTTCATCGTCCCAAACGCCTGGATGATATCCTAAGCCCATATAAATATGTGAAACATCATCTCCTAAAAAACTATTCCATATGTCTACTTCTCCGTTCCACCAGGATGTGCTATAACTGTACTCCATTGAAATGGTAAAATCTACAACGCTTTCCACGATCCAAGTTCTTGGGTCTTGTTGAAATCTGAAAGGTAAAGGGATTCCATCATAATTGTACGGTTCTGTTTTCCACCTATTAATATCGTCGTTTATAGGATTTTCAAACCAATTTACAAACCATTGTAGTATCTGATCTCCTGGATTTGAAAGCGCTCCTGAAAGTGGTTTTGTTGCTGTACTAAATGATTTTCCTGGGAATCTTTTTTGGATTTCCTGATTGGTTATATTTAATAATGTTTTAATATCGTTTTGTGATTGATGTGATACTGTTCCTAAAGAACCTGTCCGAATATAATCAAAATGGATACCATCTAAATTAGAAAAATTTAATAAAATTTCTATTGCCCATTCCTTTTGAGCAATCTGTTCAGATGGATCAGAAAAATTTGCCTCAATTCCTTCCGTTCGATAAAGACACGCAACCCAAGCGTAAACTTTTAGGCCTTCATTTTTTAGAATGGTAAACATTTGGATAAAATCGTCATATTCGCACCACCCATTATTATTTTTAATGGGGGGTGTAATAAGAAAAACATTGTTTAGGTTTGCGTCTGTTATTTTTTTAAAGTTCTCAGCGCGAACATTTGGATTATCAAAAGCGTAAGAATTTAGCCAAACTCCTCTAAATTCCTCAGAGTTTTGGCTCGTACTTATATTATTTATTGTTGTTGGTTGCTCCCTATTTATTATATTAATAAAAACCCCTTCATTAAACGGAAATGAGAAAATATTTAAGACCACAAAAGTACAGAATAAATTCTTTATAAACCTTTTATAAGATACTATCATTTTTAGAAATTTAATATTGATAAACATAAAATCATAACACGGTATAATTAATTTATTTTCTCAGGATAAAGTATTAATAAATTGAGTTGATAAAAAATAAAGAAAGTCTCATTAATAAGCGATTGGAGGCTAATCCAAGAAGACATATCAATAAATCTTCCTGTTGAGATACCAGAAACTGTATTTGAAGCACTAATTAACAATAAAATTATTGATGATCCTTTTTTTGGAGAAAATGAGGCTCATATGAACTGGATCTTCGAAACTAATTGGAAATACGAATTAGATTTTGAAGTGCCTCCTAATATAATGGAATATAATAAGATCTATTTACGTTTTAATGGATTAGATACAATCTCGAAAGTTTTTCTTAATAATCATTTGATTGGTAAGACGAATAACATGTTTAAGGTATATGAATTCGAGATTAAATCGCTACTAACCGCTTCTAAAAATAAATTATGTGTTAAATTCAAGAGCCCAACTAAAAAGGCTAAAGAACTAAAATACAAATATAAAGATAATTTAAACACTGGATATCCTGCAATTCCAGGTGTTCCCTTCTTAAGAAAGGCGCAATATTCCTTTGGGTGGGATTGGGGGCCACAATTACCCGATATTGGAATATGGAGATCAGTTGAATTAATAGGGGTTGATAACATTCGAATTAAAGGAATTTCACACTATGAAACCTTTGTATACGATAAGGATCCGCTAATTATAGAAGATCCAAGAGAAATTCCTTTTCTAAGAGTAGAATTCGTGGATCTACGGATTCTTGTTGATCTTGAAACAATAAATATCAGTAATTTTCAACTTACCTTTCAAAAAACGCTTGGAATTAAAATTCAACTAAAATTGATCGATCCGGAGGGAAATGTACGCTCAATGGAAAGATTGATCGATTCAAATGAGCAGGAAATGTGTTTTGAATTGAAAAATCCAATATTATGGTGGACTCACGATTTAGGAGACTCTAAATTATATCGCCTTTTAGTCTCACTTTTCGATGGTAAAAATTTAATCGATTCTATCGAGTATAAAATTGGAATACGTGATCTTAAACTGGTAAGAAAACCAGATAAATGGGGTGAAACATTTTTCTTCCTTCTCAATGGAGTACCATTATTTGCTAAGGGGGCAAACTGGATTCCAATAGATTCTTTTATTAGCAGAGGACGAAAATTAGGGATATATAAAAAACTTATAATTGATGCCAGAGAAGCTAATATGAACTTCCTTCGCGTCTGGGGGGGAGGAATATATGAAGATGATTTTTTTTACGATTGCTGCGACGAACTTGGAATCCTCGTATGGCAAGACTTTCCTTTTGCCTGTTCCCTTTATCCTAGCAATGGAAAATTTCTTCAAAATGTCAAACAAGAGGCGATACAGAACATAAAAAGGATTAGGCATCACGCTAGTCTTGCGCTTTGGTGTGGCAACAACGAGATTGAGCAATTATGGGTCGAGCTCCTTGTATGGTGCCAAATTCTAGCCCCTGAGGATGTTTCGGATTACCTTGAAGGTAAACTAAATCCCGTTAAACAGTTGAAAGTATCTATTTATGAAACTAACTATCGCAAGCTATTCGAAGATCTATTGCCCAATTTGATTTTCAGAATTGATAAAGATCGCCAATACTGGCCTAGTTCTCCATCGAATGGGAGATCCGATTTTACAAGAAAAGAAGACTCAAACTCTCAAAACCAAGGAGACTCTCATTTCTGGGATGTATGGCATGGAGGTGCCCCATTTTCTGCGTATCGGGAATTTTTCTCGAGATTCATGTCCGAATTTGGATTTGAATCGTTTCCTTCGATTAAAACGGTCAAATATTTTTGTCCTGCGGAACAATTCAATTCTAATTCGCCTGTAATGGAACACCATCAAAAAAACCAAGCAGGAAATTCAAAGTTAATCGAATACGCTAAAAAACGATTTAATGTGTCGGATCTATTTGAATCCCAAATAATTTTATCGCAATTAGCTCAAGCTGAAGCGATTCAATATGGTGTAGATCATTGGAGACAGATGAGAAACGACTTTCGGTGCATGGGTGCCCTTTATTGGCAATTAAACGATTGCTGGCCGGTCGCAAGCTGGTCCTCGATAGATTATTATGGTCGTTGGAAGGCCCTTCACTATCACGCAAAAAGATTTTACGAGCCGATATACCCGAGCGTCCGTGAGAATGACGAAAAGGTTGAATTTTGGGTTTCTAATGACTTACGAGCCTCGATTTCAGGGGAATTAAATTGGACAATTTACGATTCTGATGGAAATATACTTGTAAGTGGTTCAAAACTAACGAATGTTTTACCCTGCAGTTCTGCTAAAATAATTACTATTGATGTTAAGATTATTAATTACAGTAAAAAAATCACGAGAAAAAACATTATCTTTTATTCTTTTACGACAGGTGAAAAGATTTTCAAGGAATTTCGTTTATTTAAATCTCCAAAGCACTTTCCATTGAAGGATCCAGAAATCTCCCATGTAATTGAAAAAGTAGAAGGAATTGATGGCTTTAATTCCATATATCGCATAACTATAACCGCTAAACGAATAGCATTGTATGTTTACTTTGATCACGATATACTGGATTTTATTGCATCTGATAACTATTTTTCTCTTGAACCTGGAGAGACTCGTTCTATAGACATAAAACTTCGAGATGGGTATAATGAACAGACTGGAACTATAATTCAGGAAGAATATTTGATAGAGTCTATTAAAATCAAATCCTTATTTAATTTAATCCACTGATTACTGAATTAATTTGCTTTTAATATTTAATAATTTTTCAAACACTCCTATTTTATTAAAATAAATGTAAATAAGAATGCAGGAACGAGATCTTGAATTATTCGGTTTGAATGTATTGATGTTACAATCAATATAAAATCGTCTAAAGAAAATTATAATAAGCATCCGACAAAAACAAGCTCAAAATTCGGAAAACTAAATAATCGTAAATTTGGTGCATTTAAAAGGGAATTTCGTAGATAAAATTCCCTCAAGCTTAAATATCTCGCTTCCTAATAACAATTAACATCATATGAAATAGAAGAAAAATGAGGACGAATAAAAAAGTATTTTTTCTAATGTTATTAATTATGGGGTGCCTATTCACTATGATACCCTTTAGTAGGGGATTTTCGAACGGATCTTATGCTGATAATCACATTTCTTACGATTTTGATACGGATTTTGGCACGCACGATTGGATCGCTCTCAATGCGATTAATTTCTTGAGATCGCAATCAGACTCGTATGACTGGTTATATGAGAGGTTAGAAATAGTGCTCTTGGGTACCGAAGCTCCTGATAATGCGGGTGTAAGCGATATTTTAAATGGAGAAACTGTTGAGGGATTTGGAGATACATCCTCTCATCATAATTATTACAAGGAAGATGGAACTTATATTTATGGTGAAAACGATTCTTCCATTCGTGCTAAAGAAATGGGTGGAAATGCCACTTATTATTTCTTAGAAGGAAAACTTGACCTTGCTGCATTTTTTATTGGAGCGATGACTCATTACATCAGCGATCTCGCTGTTTTTTGTCATGTTGCGAGAAATAATGTTGATCCATACCCTTTAACTGATTTTGACGATAATCATAGCCAATATGAAAGCTATATACGATCGCGAACTAATAATTACGAAAACTTATTCGAGTTTTTCTCGCTCAGATCATTTAGCTACGGTTCGAAATCACCTGATGAGACTTCGAAATCTCTCGGATGGGATACATATAGAGATCCAAATCCTTCAGAAGGTACAGTCAGGGATGCTAAGTGGATGCATGATAATTTTTTCGCTGATTGGGCACAAAGTACGGCTTCAAGAGCAACAGAAAGCGATCCGATTAAAGTAATGTATTATGATAGAGTAGAAGAGTCTCTAAACAACGCCATTCAAGCTTGCATATATGCCATCAATCGCGTGTCGATAGACGAGAGCACGAGTTTATCTGGAGATGTTGGCCCCCTATTCACGGTCCCTTCGTTTTCCATATTAATCATGCTAATATCGACAATAGCTGGTTGTTTTTTTATATATTGGCGGAAGTATGCTCTAAAATTAAAAACATAGGTTTTATTTCTTTTTTTTTAAATTTATAAGCTTATATTAAAATTTAATAATTAATTAACTTTCAAATCACAAATATTATTAAGATAAAGGAAATAAAATAAAAAAAACCAAATTTCAATGCTTTATTGATTTCGTTGTTTCAAATCGTGCTGGTTGTATAAGTTGCTTATTTCGGTGGCGCTAACACGATCTCAATGCTAGATACGTTACTCGATTGTTCTTTGTCGCCTTCGAGCTGTTCCGTCGCAAGGGTTATGTTCTTGTATTCCACGCCTTTTAAAAAGCGGTTCTTCAAGATCTCGCAAACATCAACAGCGTGAGAAATTGCCCTGCCGCGCGCTTTTACCGTGCATTCTTCTCCCTTGTTAAGGACCATCATCGCAGCCATCACGTAATTCATGGTAGGGCGGCGGCCAACAAACACAGCGTTTTCTTCTTTAGCCATGAGTATAACCTCCTATTTATTTGTTATATTGCTTTTGCGTTCTAATTATCGTCTTTGCTTTATCCGCTATAAGGATTTCTTCATAACGGTTCGTTAGGTTCATTTCGATAATTTGGATATGAAACCTACTATTAGGAATTGTAACCCTTTTTTAAATTTTGTTACAATTCTCCCTTTTCTCTTTCTTCGTCAGTTTTTTGCTTGCTTTCTTTGATCATGTCCCAACCAATACTTATTACGATTAATATAATGACTATGACGATTATTGGGATTAAAATATCGCTTTCGGTGAGTATGATCTTTACCCATCCGATGGAAGGAATACATCCAGTCACCACGCCCAGTACCTTGTCTTCACTGACATATCCGTCGGCAATAGAGTTTGCGTCTCCCTTTGTTAAAAAATACCATTTCCCATCTGCTCTCAATTCTTTATCAATGACTCGATGAACTATTGGATCGGACAATCTCCCCCAAAAAACGATAATTGACTGATTTTGGATGTCGTCGCCATCCTCACCCTGAACGAATAAAAGGTCTCCCTTCGAAATCGTAGGTTCCATTGATCCCGAAACAACTACAACTACGGGCGTGCTCGTCCTCATGGCTACCTGCATTATATAATAAACAATAAATGAGCTAGAGACAGCTAAAATGAGCATTGCTATAGTTAAAAAGATTTTTTTTTTTTGACGATTTGTCGTTTTCTTTTTTTTCTCTCGTGTTTTTCTTCGGTTGATGAGTTACTTCCATTTTTGTCAAGGAAAAATAGTTTTTTTTGCGATCTTAGTATAAGACATGACTTTTAACTATAAAAATCATGCCAAATTTTTTAACCTATTTATTATATAGGTATCCATAGAAAAATAAATTATCGATTCAAGGAAAACATTACTCCCGAATTCTTATATTTATCTCATGCAACTCTCTCTTGATATAATTTTAATAGTTCTTATTCTAGGGTTCTCAATCGGTATTCTTAGTTCAATTTCGGGAATAGGTGGTGGAGTCATGTATGTGCCTCTTATTTCTTTATTATTTTTTTACCCAATAAATATTGCTGTTGGAACATCGACTTTTATCATATTAATCTCTTCTGCTGCAGGGTTTTACACCCATATTAGGAATAAAGCTACGGACATTCGTTTAGCGCTTATTTTTTCGAGTTTTTCCATTTTAGGGAGCTTATTATGTACAATATTCTTTCAGATATTATTTCCTATCAATAACGATCTTTTAAGGATAATATTTGCCGTTATTTTGATATTAATGGGTATTATATTGCTCAATCGGGCGAGAAAGGGTTTTAAAAACAAAGATGAAGAAGAAAGCATTATTTATGAAGAAAAGCAATTTGGGGATTTCGATAAATCTGATTTAAAAAAAAGCATTCCCTTATTCTTGTTTGGTGGCTTCTTAGTTAATTTACTCGGTATTGGAGGGGGTGTCGTGTATGTTCCCGCATTACACATAATATTATCGTTCTCAATACATCAATCGGTTGCCCTGTCTACATCAATAATATTTTTTACAACAGCGTTCAATACAGTCGTTAAATCAATATTAGGTGTCGTGGATTTCTTACTTGGCTTGATCGTCGCAATTGGTTCGGTATTTGGGGCCATAATTGGAGCAAAATATTTAAAAAAAATTCCTAAATTTACACTTCAAGTGATTATTGCAATCGTTTTAGTTACATTATCGATTGTCATGATGGTTTAATTTTTGAACTATTTGCAACTTGGAATTTATCCTTTCTTCTTTTGATCAAGTAGGAGCCAATGCCTAAAAAAGCAATAATGCCTCCCATTATCAATATTAGTATCAAAAGCGTGGAATCGATTGCGTTCATATCAAAAAACCAAGGAGCATTGCTTGAGTAATGAAGGCTTTCAGGTAATAAATAATTATTGTAAATAAATTGTTCTAATGTCCTACCTGTAGCTTCAAGGCTAGAAGAAGACATTGCGTTAAAATCGTCGCTCGTCGTGTGATGGTATGGCCAGAGAGGATTGTCCCAAAAATTTATGATCAAATCGGCTGAAGGAATGCCGTAGTCGATGAAAGCAATGTGATCGTCCGTGATGGAACTTGAGATTCGCAATGAAGGAAATTGTGTTGTATATCCTAATTGTCTCCCGATTTCAAATATTTCGTCTAATAAAGAAGATGTGGAATATTGTTCAGCAATGAATTCAAGGTTATTTCCACCAACCATATCCAAAAGAATCATGCACTCAAATGTTTCTCGTGTAGAATCATAAAAAAGGTTTATATCGTCAACAAATTTATTTGATCCTTCACACCAGTCCCATCCATCTATTCCATAACCTCCATTATCCATGCCTTGATCCTCTGCGTCAAAAAATAAAAACCATAACTGGCAATTTAAGTTGGCAATTCTTTGATATAGCTTTCCTGCAAGTTCGATTAGCACGGCACAACCGCTTGCACCATCATTAGCTCCTGGGACGGGATTATTTCTAAGGGTGAGATTGGGATCTTTCGTTGCTTTAGCGCGAGAATCGTAATGAGCGGATAAAATGACGATATTGTTCTTATTTTCATTCATTTTAAATAGCAAGTTCTGGCACGGGACTGAATTTACAGTAAAGTTGTGAAATACATGCGAAATATTACTAGATATTGCATTAAATTCGTCAACGAAATAATTTGCGCAATCTTCCCTTCCTCTTGTTCCTGGAATTCTATAATGCGTAGTGTTTAAGTTCATTTGTGCTTCAACATGTTCAAATGCGTTATTTCCACTAAATGAGAGATTTATCGCTCTATTCTGAATGTTCGGGGTTGTTAAAAGTATGGCAGCACACGCTATTAAAAAAAAAATGATAAAACCAACCGAATTAATGCTAATTTTTAGATTTTTTTCTAATAAACCAACCATTAATTATTAAATAGCATTAAAAATTTATAAAATCTTGAGAAAGTAGGGAAGATCAAAAATTGGATTTTTTCACTAAATTCAAAAAGTAGGAAATGAATGAACTGGATTGGTAGAAACTACTATACAATAGGACATTTGTGATCTTCCTTTCAATGACTTCTCTTCATTGAAAAATGTTTTTAATCTTTCTGTGTTATTTAATAATCATGACTCAAAACGATCTCGAACCAGTAAAATGGGAAGATTATAACATCGGTGATTCTGCTGAACATGTTAAAACTGTAACTTCCGCTGAAGTAGAAAAGTTTGCCGATATAACGGGAGATTACAATCCAATACATGTCAACGAGGAATACGCCAAAACGAGTAAATTTGGAAGAAGAATTGCTCATGGCGTGCTTAGCGTGGGCTTGATTTCTGCATGCTTGGGCGTTAAATTATTTGGACCAGGTATATTATATGGATCGCAACAAGCAACTTTTAAAAAACCCGTCTTTTTAGGAGATACGCTCAAGGTCGTGTGCACTATAACGGATAAATTTACCAAAAAAGAGGGAAAACTTAAATTTTTGACTGTAGAAACACTCGTTTACAATCAAAATGAAGAAATAGTAACTGATGGAGAAGCTCAGATTATCTTTGCTTAAATCCATTTTTAATGTTTATTAGATTAATTTATTTTTACAAATTTAAAATTTCTTATTTATCCAATAACCATCACGAATCGCTTCCAAAATTCTACCTGGTTTTTTACAATCTCCTAATACGTGCAAATTTGGAATCTTTTTTTTTAATGAGTAAGTCAATTCGTCGTTCGGTTTTATTCCAACGGCGATAATTACTGTATCCGCTTTAATTGTCTCTTTATTATAATCTTTTTCTATTATTACGCCTTCGTTAATAATTTCTATAACTTTTGAAGAAGTTAGTAGTGGAATTCCCCATTTTTTAAGCCTCATCACCGTTGACCATCGCGTACTAGCTCCAATATCTTCTGCTATTTTTGACAGTGATTCTACTATTGTTACATCCTTATTATTCGAGATTAAATATTCTGCCGTTTCACACCCAATCATTCCACCTCCCATAATAACCACTTTTTCACCTGTATCTATAGAACCTTTTAATACATCAAGGGCCGAT
This sequence comes from Promethearchaeota archaeon, assembly GCA_016839425.1. Next base: position 7,661 of record JAEOUI010000359.1, on the reverse strand, counting down.
ACAACATTATTTCGATTCACACCTGGTATATCAGGAATAAGCACTGAACCTCCCGTGGCCACGATAACTTCGTCTGCCTTTCCCTTTATTACATTCTCAACTGTTGCTTCTTTTTCAAGCTCAACCTTCACACTTAATTTTTTCATTTGATATTTCAAATAATTTATCAAGCATTGAATTTCCTGTTTATGTGGTGCTACAGTAGCTAAATTTAAATTTCCTCCAAGCTTGCTATTTTTTTCCCATAATGTTACATCATGCCCTCTTGTTGCTGCAACTCTAGCTGCTTCCATTCCTGCGGGCCCTCCACCAATGATCAAAACCTTTTTTGATTTTTTTATCATTTTTACTTTGTTATTTTCGTTGCCCACCTCAGCATTAACGCTACAGATGATGGGTTTAACCTTTGGGACTTGGTCAAAACAACGGCAGCACGCTATGCACTTTCTAATATCATCAAATTTTCCGTTTAAAGCTTTTGTGGGGAAGTAAGGATCGGCAAAAAATGCTCGCCCCATATGAACCATATCTGCTCGTCCATCTTTTATTATTTGATTCGCCAATCTTGGATCGTTTATTCTTCCCCCGGTTAAAACTGGAACTCTTACAACATTTTTCATGGCTTCTGCGAGATGAACAAAAGCGCCTTTAGGCACGCACATGGGTAATATAGGTTTTGGAGACTTGTTCCAACCAACCCAGGCGTGGATAAGAGAAACACCTGCTTGTTCCGCTTTTTTTGCGATGATCAATGCGTCCTCAATCGTCGTTCCTCCGGGCATGAATTCTTCGCAACAAATCTTATAAAGAATAGGAAAATCCTTTCCAATTTTTTTTCTAATGTTTTTTATTATTTCTATAACAAATGTGGCTCGCTCTGCTGGTTTTTTACCACCAAACCTATCAGTTCTATGATTCGTGAGTGGGGAAGTAAATTGATTTATTAAATATCCAGTTGTTCCCATTAATTCTACACCTTTGAATCCTGCATCAGAGCAATTTCTTGCAGAATTTCCAAAAATCTCTATTATATCTTCTACTTCTTCTGTAGATAGTTCTCTTGGCAATTCACTTGATAAGGCTTTTTCAGAAGTAATTATAGAAGGTGCAACAGGCTGAAAATTCGTGTATTTACTATGACAATACTTCCCTCCATGAGATAATTCAATCATGGCTATTGGACCTTGCTTATTGATCGCATCCGCTAATTTTTTTAATCCCGGTAAAAATTTTTCGTTATCAGCGCCCAACATCTTCCCTCCAATCGTGCTCCCTCTGGGAAAATCGGGTATGGCCATTTCTACCATAATTAATCCAACACCTCCTTTAGCTCTTTCTGTGTAGTAATGCACCATTCTCTCAGAAACCATGCCCTCTTGAGCCAAACGCGTGCCCATTGGTGCCATCATTATTCTATTATTTATTTCTATATTCCCAATCGTGATAGGCATGAAAAGATATTGAACTTCTTTTGGAATCCTCATATATACCCCTAAATAATAAAGATTTTAACCGTATGTTTTTTAAAATAAAGAATTCCTAATAATTTTAATCTTATAATTAAAACAAATCTTTTATTCTATAAATTTTCATTAAATCCTTGCGATAAGTGGATTTTAAAAAAATAAAAATAAATTAAGTAAGTACTAACCAACTCACGGGGAAATATAATATAATCGCAACAATGGCTGCCATTGGAAATGTCAAGATCCAAATTAAAACAATTTTTTTAGAATTTTTATTTTTTGGGGCGTGTTGTGCTTTTCCCAAACCGATTAAGGAAGCAACAAGCATGTGTGATCCAGATAATGGAATGCCAAAAATCGTGCCTATGAATAAAATTATTGCCGTTGGAATTTCAGAAGCAAAAGCCGTGCTTGGGCGTAATTCAGTTAAGGTTCCTACATTTTTTATCAACCCTCTTGCAAGAACAACAATACCTAAAGCGAAACTCAAACCGATCACGAATAAAAATACATTTATGTCTATCGAGCCACTTCCCTGTGTTGCTCCATAAACAATACCTACGGCGTTTGAACAATCGTTCCCTGCCCGTGAAAAAGCCGTCCAACAAATTACGACAAGCAAGACAATGGCAAATTTCTTTTCGGTAGACTCAAACTTTTGAAAACCATCTAAATTTTGAATCACATGTTTGTTTATTGCCTTATATGTTATGTAGGTAACAATATAACCAATAATGGGAGATAATATCCACCAAAAGCTCATGTTGACAATCTGAGTCCAAGCAATACCAGAAATGCTACCCCCAACCGCAGGCAAAAGACCAATTCCTATGATGCTCCCCATTGTTGCGTGCGTAGTAGAAATTGGTAGACCTAAGGCGGAAGATAACAAAAGCCATATTGTTGTCGACAATAAGACTGTAATTGTAATTGCGTCTGTAATCTCAATTTCAAGAACTTTTCCTCCCACTGTTTCGCTCACAGCCTCTCCAAGAATTAACGCACCAAATATGGCAAATATCGTTGCTATTATCAATATCTGTCTCATTGACAGCGTCCTACTACCATAAACGGTTGCAAATGTCTCGTCATTTGCCCCAATAGCAAAAGCAATGATTAAAGAAATCACGATAAATACGATTATGATAGGTGTAATAGGGCTCATTTTTTACTTCTCCTGCTTTATTTTGAAGGGTATTTAATGATCAATCCTCGGAGATAATCCGATATCTCTTCTGCTGCGTCTAAAACTTCGTAAATATATGAAACGAGTTTTGATGTAATATAAATTCGAAGGTCATCTCCCTTTTTCTTAAAAAGATTTTCGATTACATCAAATTTTTTGATTTTTGCTTCTCTTCTTTTATTTTCGATTTCAAAGGTTTTTTTATACGCCCCTGAAAAATTTGTTTCCATTAGTTTAACGCAAGAAATGAGTTCCTCAATACCTTCCAAGTATAATTGAACGATTTCTTTAAACGGTTTTTTAACATCTGCGTATAATTTAAACGGACTGGCTTCCAAAAACCTCGCAACAAATTCGTTCTTACCAGTCATGTGATCGATCATTGTAACGATTTTATATCGATCCTCCACGAGAAACGGTAATGCCTTCTTGTCCTTAAAAAGAATTTGGATGTATTGTTCTTTAAGCTGATCGCATTGGTGTTCACAAGCGATGACATCATCTAATCTTTTTTCGTCTAGTTTATCTTCGGCATAATCCATGAGGAGCTCGTGTAAAATTTGCGTAGCTTTTAAAGTTTCTGCAAGAAATTGCTTGTTCAGTTCTTGCAATCGATTTTTATCTTCATTTTTTAACTTTAGTTTCATATTGATTTCCAGTTAGATTTTGGTTATTATATAGAATAATTATAATATTAAACTTTAATCTAAACTGATATTTTAATCTTTTTTATAGCATCTTTGTTAAAGCGTGCTAAAACTGCTCAATCGTGCCAAAAATTAGGTTAAATCGAAATTTTTTACTAAGTCCGATTTTTTTTTCCGTTTTTCAGACTTATATTGCTTCTTTTTTCTTTTATATGCTCCCTTACTTACCATGTAATCTAAATTGTGCTTGAGCTTCTTTTTCTTTTTTTTTTTCTTTTTTGCTTTCTTATATTTCTTCTTCGCTTGCTTGTATTCTTTTTTTTTAGAGATATATGCTTCGTATTTATCTTGAATTTCTTTTCTCAAGTTTTCTTTAATATCAGCAATTCCTAAAGCCGTGAGTTGCTTTTCGAACAACTCAATTGATTCGAATTTAATCACGATGATTCCCATCTCTCTTGCCGTGATGAGGTTTCGAAGCTTGTCGTCTACGAAAATGCATTGCTTTGGTTTAGCCTCAAGTTGTTCCAAGACATGTTCGTATTTCTTTTTATCAGGTTTGATAAGTCCAATTTCGTTTGATAAATAAACATGATCGAATATGCTATAAAATCCTTTTAATTCGTTGCTTTTGGCGTGAATATCGAATGTATTTGAGATTAAACTGACGGTGTATCCTGCTTCGTGAAGCCTAGTAACAATCTCCTCCATTCCCGAGGATAAATGAACGAACTTTGAATAAAGATGAAACCACATTTCCAAGTAATAATCCACATTGACTTTTTTAGGAGGTAAAGCACGGGATTTATCATGTTCCGTTTCACAATAAGTATTAAAAATATATTCTAAAAACTCTCGAGCGTTAATTCTTCCTGAGCTCAATTGTCTTCTCGTTTTTCTAAAATGTGGATCATGATCGAAATCTTCCTTTATCTTTAGATCGTGTTTAATTATGTCTAGCAAGTTTTTAAAAGCAAACGATTTTTCAACCATTACACCACCAAAATCAAACATGAAGTGCTTGATCTTGTATAACTTGACTTTCTGAGCACCAAAAATTTCCGTGATGGTTTTTTCCTCAACAACTTTTGATTCAGATTCGCTCATGTGTTTAATTCTATCCTGCGTGAAGATCTAATTAAAATTGTTATATTCTAAAAATATTGTTAACTCCCTATTTAATTTTTTGTTACCCTTGTTTGAAAGTAAATGAAACCAACTATCTTCATTTAAACAATCAAATAAGATCCAAATTTTAGTCTTGAAGGATTTTTTTTTATGTGACAAGGTCTTCTTCGAGCATCAATAAATCCATAAAATCGTCTGGTTCGTTATCCTCGTCAACCGTTACTATATCGTAAGTTAATGCGTGTTTATTTCTTATTTCTATAGCCAATCTTGCCGAAAGAAATTTCATTTTTGTTGTTGTTGTCTTACCAACCCAGGTCCAAACCTTCGATTTTTCGTCGTCAACAATGAACAGGACTTTTTCAGTGGCTAATAGCTTGTAAAGCGTTATCATTTCGTCAGTTTCGATTTTTTCATATCCTTCGTCAACTATTTGAAATACTAACATGTTGTTGTTTAACTCAATTTTTTAGTAAACCCAAAAATGGATGTTTCCCAAGATCATATAGATCATCTTTCATAAAAAACCTATCTCTTATTTTAAAAAAATAATATTTTTAACCCATAAGTTGGGAAATGATTTTCGAGAGTTTTTCAGGAGTACATGCGAGTACATCAATTCCTAGCTTGTTCATCTTTTTAGCGTATGGCTTGTTATAACAAGGTCTGGCGTCGGATCCTAATGAAGCAATGCCAAGGATTTTCGTTCCGCCCTCTAACACATAGGTAAGCGCTTTTGTAAGATCGCTTTCGGCCCTCCCCTCGTAAAAGTCGCTGATGATGACCATTATTGTCTTTTTCGGATTTTTGATGAGCGAATGTCCATATCTCACGGCTTTTGTAATGTCCGTACCGCCTCCTAATTGAACGGACATGAGGACATCCACGGGATCGTTAATGTGAGCAGATAAGTCAACGACCTGAGTGTCAAAAATCACTAAATTTGTTGCAATTGCAGGAATTCCCGCAAAAATCGAAGCCATAACTACAGAATATATAACAGAATCCCCCATCGAACCACTTTCGTCGACTAATACGATTATTTGCCACATTTTTTTCTTTTTTTCAGCACTAAAAAACCGGGGTTCGGCCATGATGAGCTTTTTTATGTTAGGATCGTAATGTTTGAGATTGCGTTTGATGCTCTGTTTCCAATCGATGTTTCTATAGACTCTCATGGGTGTGTGTCTATCTCGCCGGATTGCTCCGCTGAGATTTTTTTCCACATCAGTTTTTAAGAGGTCCCTGAGTTGGTCGACTACTTTTTTAACGATTTGCCGAGCAGCGTTTTTGATCTTTTCTGGAAGCATGTGTTTTAAAGAAAGGATGGTTTTTACCATATCCAGGCTCGGTTCGACCTTTTCGAATAGTTCGGGATTATTTATTAGCACGCTAATATCTGAACGATTAACCAAATCTTTTTCAAGTACTTCCTTCGTTTGAACAGGAAATAACTTATTTACATTCTCTAACCATTGTGGTACGCTTAGATTGCTTGAACCTAGCCCTGCTCCACGAGACTTTTGGGTGTCATATACGAAATTAAGCGTTTGATCTATCTCTTGGAGGCTCGTGCTTGGACCTCCTCCTGGAATCATTTGCATTGCTTGTTTTCCAAATTTAAAGCCTTCTTTTTCTGATTTCTTTCCTAATATTAATCTCCACCGAGCCAAAGTAATCTGCTTGGTTAGAGGAACTCCCTTCGAAGAATTTTTCTTTGCGCTCACGATATTTATACCTCTCCAAACCAATCAATTAGGATATCTCGTACCTTTTTATCTACTTCAGCAAAAAACAACAAGATCTCTTCCTCCAAGTCTTCCTTTATATCTTGAAATTTCTTGATTTTCAATCCGTGGTGTTCTGATAATTTTTCAACGAAGATGTCGTATTCTCTCGGATCGAGATCAGAAAAGGCTTTTCGGAGAGACGGAAGTATTGCCGAAAACACGCTCCATTCTAGACCATCGATAATATTGGATAATACTTTTATGATGTCGGGATTTAGTAGAATCGTGGTTTGACAAACGAAAATAAGCCCTCTAATGAAATCGCCCATCTGTATTTTTATTGAATTTGAGCTTTGAGCATAATCGTTCAAGATAAATTCTATATCATTTGTAGTTAAATCGTGTATGAGAAATAAAACGCCCATAGCGCTTCCTTTAATGTAAAAATTTGTAGAACTTTCGCCGCAAGTTTTTACGCTTTCTTTAAAAACCGTTAGATCGAGTTCTATAGTGGTTAAACTCGTAATAATGTTTGCCAAGTTTTTTATTGCAACTACTACTTGTTCTTGAATATCTTCTGGAGGATTTGCAACATTTGGAATGTTAAAACAACACGCAAAATAACTTCTTTGAACCAATTTTTCCATCAAGTTAATGTTTAATTCTTGGTTCGACATCATCGAGATTTGTTCGTTTATCATGATCAGATTGATAAAACCCGCAGCAAGTGTTAAGAATTGGTTGTCTTCCTCAAGCGAGTCCATGCTTGCGTCGTATAATTTTTGAAACTGATTCGTAAATCCCATAACCAAGCTTTGATATAATAAAAAGGAAATCATTTCAAAATTTTCCATTGATTTTTGGAATTCCTCAACAAGAAAGTTTTTACTTGCTTCCTCCACCGTCGATCCATAACTACTTCGTTCAATAAGATTCACATCAATAGAAGGTTTCCAATTTAAACTCCATACTTCCTTTAACTTGCCCGTAATACCTTTCAGGATATCAGGACCTTCAGTTCTATTTAAAATTTCGAAACCGAGATATTTTATCCTCCAAAAAAGTTCGGAGGTTTTTAAATCCTCATCGTTATTCAACCATAAAGAAAAAGTCTGAGAATTTTCTGAAAATGTTATACCACGCACTTCGAGTTGTTCGTAAAAATCCGTCTGAAGAGGTAATCTGCCAAGATTTTTTGTTATTTTTCCTACTTTATGCCCAATAATTCTATTGTGAATAATTTTTTCTAGGTATTTTGCTTCGACTTCGGGATTTCCTTTAACGAGTGTCATGTATATAGCGTCTATGATATCTTTTAATCCTGGTTCCGAACGGCGTCTTAGCATGGAAAGCAGCTTGGCGCCTTGAAAGGCGTTAATGCTATCGGAAATGGAAACTGGATTGCCTTCTGAACGTGCTTTCTTAAGAATGTCTGAAATGACTTCTAAAGAAGTGCTCTCAAAAGAGTTTTCTGAGTTTTCGTTAAATCTTTGCCAAATATCGT
>JAEOUI010000358.1 GCA_016839425.1 Promethearchaeota archaeon | reverse complement strand
TTTATAACGATATCGTAGAAAAGGAACACGTTCTTGGTACTATTTTGTCCGGACTTGGAAATACTAAATTTGGTTTCGGATTTACAGCAGGAGCAGAAAGTATTGGAAAAACCTGTGCTATTACAAAAAATATTGGAAATATGATCTTAAAAATCGACGATAAACCTGCGATTCTAGGGCTCTGTTCTGCAATTGGAATTACTAAGGATGCTTTAAACGAGTTACAAAGCGCCGGATATATTAATTATTATAATATCGTAGGAACGCGGGAAAAACAAGGAGATGATGAAATTATTCATCTTTCAGGGACAATCACCAATCCTGCGCTTGAAAATCTTGTAATGACGGGATATCCTTTCGAAAGGACTCCCGAAAAAGTAGAAGTATTTCAAAGTAACATGGATATCATGCATCGAACTGCAAGAGAATGTGTTAACCAAGCGTTGAGCGGGATGTCTGAACCTAAATTTCTTCTTGGTTTTGATTGTGCGATGCGGTTTTTTGCTTATGGAGATAATCTTCCAAACATTATCAAGACCATTGATGATGAGATTGGAAAAGATATTCCCAAGATGATCGTTGGTGCTGGAGGAGAAATATTCGCAAATAAGAACATTAAGTTGTACGAGAATAATGTTTCTTTTATAACCCTCGCAGGCGGAGAATAACTTTCAATATTTCACAAAATTGTAAATAATTATTCTTTTTTTTCTTAATTTTAAAAAAATGCCTTTTACTGATCGTTTTATTCTATTTAAATCTATTTTTATTTCAACTATTTATTACTGTGTGCCACTCTGGTTTTTGCTTTTACAAGAATTAATATATATTTTTTTTTATATTGATTTCAAACATTTTTTTAGGTTATGTATATGATTATAGACGAATTGATTGATAAAGGAAAAGTTAACATACGCAAGGATAATCAAGAGGAAGTTAAAAAAGACCTCTTTAAAGCAATCTTAGAAACAACGATCTTTCAATTAGAAAATTGCAATTTGTATCGACAGTTAAGCAAGAAGAAAGGATTCGATCCAAGAAGAGATTTAAAGTCAATGAATGATATTCATAAAATTCCATATCTTACTACTGCAAATTTTAAGAATAAGTCGGGAAAACCAAGAGAATTAATATGCGTTCCTGAAAGCGAGATCTATGTATGGTCCACATCGAGTGGGACCTCTGGAGATCCATCCATCATTGGAAGGGATTACATTAATGTTCAACGATTTTTTAAAAGCTTCGATTTCTTGATGGAAGAAATGACGCATCTTAATGGATACAAATGGACTTTATTCTTTACACCACCTCCTCAAAAGATCATTACAAGAGAGGATAAAATTACTGAGCCAATAAGACATATGATGTACGCATTTGAGGCTAATAACCTGCTTCCGATGGACAAGCGTGTATATGGACTCAAACTAGCAGACGAAGAATCAAGAAAACAAGGAAAGATGTTTGATTTTGATGCTGAAGGGACATTCGGATTTTTAAATTCAAATCCTTCCGAAAAAGGTATGGGCTGGCTTGGAGGTTCGATTCCCTTGCTTCACATGAGTCTCATTGGATATTCCAAGAAGACAGGTCAAACCTTTAATGTTGGCGAGGATACTGGATTATTGTCTGGTGGTGGCTGGAAAACTTTTACTGGTAGCTCTGTAGATCCCGAAACATTCAGAAAAGATCTTTCTGAAGTATTAGGTATGAGAAAAGAGCGAATATTCGATACATATAGTTTTACCGAAACCGATAGTTTCTTCTGTGAATGTGAGTATCATAATAAACATGTTTTACCTTGGCAAGAAGTAATTGTACGAGATGTAGAAAGTTTAGAACCCGTAGAAATGGGTGAAAAAGGATTGATGAATGTTATCAATCCATGTGCGCATGGGTTCGCAGGAGTTTCAATTCTTCAAGACGATATAGTACGAATTTCGATGGAAGACGACTGTCCTTGTGGACGCAAGGGTAAAATCCTAGAAATTATTGGTAGGGCCGAAGGTGCCGAGGCTAAAGGGTGTGGTGCTCAACTTTCTGAAGAGACCACATAAACCCCTTCATAATTGTTCGTTCTACTCTCTATTTTTTTTTAATTTTTACCTTTATTTAAATACCAAATCACACATATTATACATAGCTGGTGTTTTTAGGGGTATATAATTGAATAAATATATTAAAATACCGGGTTTCATCTTTAAACCGGTTTATTCGGAAAATACAACTGTTGAAAAAATTAAACGTCAAGAAGATGTCTTGGAAATCGAATTTCCTATATTTGACAAGAAAGACGTGCTAGAAGCAGCTGAAAAGCTCTCGCTAAAAACAAGAAGGGCTCATGATCGTCATATAGATGATATTCTCGAGGTAATTGACCAAGTTGGTGCTCTTTGGCGTGACCCAAATTACGATATTAAAAAAGAAGTTTTGGAACTTCTTCCCATGATGACAGGTCAATCAAGACAATTATGTGAAATGGAGTTAAATGGTACTCTATTATTATGGAACAAAAGGACTGCTGAGAATCAATTATTAGGTGAGATTGGAGGTAAACAATACTTAGAAGAATGGTTACCAAAAGGAGACACTCGCATTCACGCTCAACCCAGGGGAGTGGTGCTTCACAATCTAGCAGGAAACGCGTTTAGCCTTGCTTTATCGTCTTTGTATAATGGATTAATAACAAAAAATGTTAATTTAATCAAACTCGCTCACGAAGAACCCCATGTACCAATTAGAATATGCGAATCTATTGCGGATGTTGATAAGAAGATTTCGAATGAAATTGCTGCCTTATATTGGAAAGGAAGTCGTAGTGATATATATGATGAATTATTTCAATCGGGATTCATCAACTGCGTATTAGCTTGGGGTGGAATTAAATCAATTGAAGATATAAGAAGAAGAGGATATCCTTACGGAATCAAGATAATTGATAACGGGCCTAAACTTTCTTTTAGTGTAATATCAGAAGATATATTCAAAGATGGAGGTAAACTTGAAGAGTTAGCGCAGAAAATAGCCTTTGATGTGGTGTGTTGGAATCAAAAGGCGTGTATAAGCCCACGAATATTATATGTTGTGGATAAACCTCAAAAAACTACAATTTATCAAGAAAAAAATACGCATTTTTTTGGTTATGAAACGAATGAATCTGAAGACTCCATTAAATCTTTTAATGGTTCAATTGATAAAATGTTTCAAGAGAGTCATTCTGACGGATTTGATATGAAAAATCTAATGAAACGTTCCATCAAGGGATTGAGAAACAAAATAACGGAATTATCTCCCTTAGGATTTGCTAAAGCGCTTGCAAGAGGCTTAAAAATGGCCGACCAAGTTCTTCCCAGAGCAAACTTAACCCAAGTTGATAGCCTATCCATTGCAAGAAGAAGAGAATACTTTTTTATGAATTATGCCATTAATAATAGCGCAACAATCATCAATCCTCCCAAAGAAGCCTTAGATTGGACCGTCGTGTATTTGAGACACCTTCCATCAATGTTAGAAATGGATATGTGTCAAGATAGATTCGTGATTGTCACGAGAATATCAAGCATACAAGATCTCATATATAAAATACGAACCGAACATTTACAACCATATTTACAGACAGTATCGTTATTCGGATCAGATGAGTTTATTAAAAATGCTGCCGAAGACTTCTCGTTAATGGGTGCTTTTCGATTTCCACGCATTGGCGAACATAACATACAACCCATTGGGATGCCTTGGGATGGACAGTATGTCCTTCAAGAAATGATAAAATGGGTGTATATTGGATTTTTAAATCAGGAACAAGAAGAAACGATTGAACAAAAAATTACGATTTATGATGGTGTTAAAATACCTAATAAATCGTAGAATTAATTTTTTTTTTTTATAAAAGTAATACATCCAGACGTTTTTTAATGCTAAAAGCTTTTCCCTCTTTTTGGTAAATGATTACAACCTTTATTCTGCTTGATAGCGGATGGCTTTCTCTTTCGTAATATTTTTTAAACATCCAGATAATAACAAGTTGTTGATTTTCTTCAAGAACTGTGGGCATGTTATTGACTTCTTCTTTGGATTTTTCTTCAACTAAGAGCACTTCAGGAACATCTAAGACTATTTTCAAATCCGTGATTCTTTTTCCAGACACATTTTTTAGTTGCACGGATAATTTTATCCGATATTCTTCTTCTCCTGGGTTTTGGAATACCTTCCATTGCTTGAAGAATTGAATGTCCATGATCGGTTCTACAATGCTGTCTTTTGACTTTATCGTATCCTCGTGGATAACTACTCTAAGTATGCCGTTTTCCATTAAGTTCTTTAAAACTTCTATGAGATGGACCTTTTGAATTTTAAATTGCGAACAAATATCCCTTATTTGGATTGGCCCCTTTTGAAGGTTAGAGTTTATCCATTTACTTAAATCATTTTTATTAATTTCAGGTATTGATTCTGATAAAAATTTAATCAGTTCGAGCCTCCTCTGCTCCTGTTCGGAATTAATCAAGGAATTACTATTTTTTAAAGCGTTCAAACATGTGAGATAAAATGTATATTGGTTGTTGCGATAAAGAATTCCTTTTAATTTGTTGAAGTTAGTGAAATCAAGATTTTCTAAAACTCTTTTAATCAATTGATAAAAAATTTTATCTGAAATTTGAGGATTATTCACGCTTATCTTTCTCATTATATTAATCAAACTTTTCTTGATTTGATTATCTTCGTTGGAATACTTTGAATAAATATTATAAAATCTGTTAAAACCATATTTGAGAATCGAATGTCTTAATAAGATTTCAATTGATTCTAAATTGTCTATTTTATCCTCGTTGATAAACGAAAAAAACACATCGTCAAATAATTCTACATTATGTTCCATTATTCCCTCAATAGTATTTCTTACGGCTTTATTTACCAAATAGTCGTCATGATCCAGTAAGTGCACTATATCTTGAGCGATTGGGATAATAAGTTCCTTTCGTTTAATACCTAGTTTTTCGATTAAAAAGAGGATTTTTTCTTGAGCTATCCAATCTTTCTGAAGGAAGGAATCTAATAATTTCGCTAAATCTTCACTTGTATAGGATTTTGTATAAATTCTAAGTAAAAAATCTAACCCCTCCCTCATCACATCAATGTCCTTTTCTTCCAGAAGTACTTGAAGCTCGTTATCGAATTCGTTTATGAGTTTTGGTCTATCCACAAAAACATCATTAAAAAATTCTATAATTCTTTTCCTTACATTCCATAAATCATCTTTCAATCCCGAGATTAATCCGTGTAATATTTCTTTTTCATAATCTGAAATGTCACCGTAGAAATTAATGATAAAATCAATGACTTTTTCCCTAACATTGGGTTCGAGATTTCTCATTTTTGACATTATATCTCCCACCTCTTTTTTCAAAGAAGACATGTTCCGCATTATAGCTGTTGTATATACTTTAGTTGCTAACTCTTGAACATTATCGTCGTAAGAATCTAAGAGGGGTTTAATTTTTTTCAAATGATGGTTTGTCAATTCATGCCCATTTTCTTGAATTTCCAATATGCCTTGAAAAATGTACTCCAACGAGTCGTAATTATCGTCGTTTATGAGATTAACCAGACCATCTAAAGCTTTTTCAAAATTACCCGCTTGCATCTCTTGTTTAATGGGATTAAAATCAATTTCTGAAATATCTGTTCAACTCCTATCAGAAAGTATTCTTTCTAATATTATAACAATAAAAACCAAGGTTAAAAAATAAATGCTTCAAATTAAATTATTAGTTCGTTCGCAACAACCGGAACAATTTAAGTCAACTATTTTTATTTTGCTTAATAATTTAACAATATAGAAGAAATAATAGGTATTTCTCGTCATTAAGTCAATATAGTTACTTCGTGTGAATCATATTGTTTGATAAAAATTATTTAGATAAAATCAAGGAAGAAAAAGAAAAATGGGAAAGTAATTTTAAACATGTAAAGGAAAGAGATGGAAATTTCGTCACTGATTCAGAAATCCCAATCAAGAGTGTTTATACACCCTTAGATGTCAATGGAGATTATTTAGAAGAGATTGGCCTTCCTGGTGTCCCCCCGTATACCCGAGGCGTGTATCCTTCAATGTATAGAGGGCGATTATGGACAATGCGCTTATTTAGTGGTCATGGAACTCCTGAAGAAACGAACTTACGCTGGAAATATTTACTTGAGAATGGAGAGACGGGATTTAGTGCCGCCGTTGATACTTTAACATTTAACGGCATTGATCCTACAAATAAAGACGGTGCTCCTGAAGTAGGCACATCTGGTGTTCCACTTTATTGCATCGATAGCTTGTCAGCATTAACTGAAGGTATTCCGATAGACAAGATTAGCGTTGCGTTAGTAGTAGAACCATTTACTTGTGCTCCTGTTAGTGCGATGTATTTTAATGCAGCTAAAATGCACGGATACGATTTAAAACAACTTCTGGGTACAACTCAAAACGATATCTTAACAATGACGGTTGGATATATTCCATATAAAAACTCTCCTCCGAATCATTTACTCCGATTAGCTTGCGACTTTATCGAATGGACCGTACCGCAAAAAAATGTTCCTAAATGGCACCCTATAAATTTTACGGGATATAATTATCGTGAAGGAGGTATTAGCGCAATTCAAGAATTAGGATTCGTGTTCGCAAGTGCGTGTTCTCATATTGATAACTTAGTGGAAAGGGGATGGAAAGCTGATGATTTTGTCAAAAGATTGGCCTTCCATTTGGCTGCTCATAAGGATTTCTTTGAGGAAATAGCTAAATATCGCGCTGCGAGGAGGATTTGGGCTAAATTAATGAAAGATCGATACGATTGTAAAGATCCTCAATCACTACAATTCAGGTTTCATGTTCAAACAGCTGGAAGTTCCTTGACGGCTCAGACACCTAAAATAAATATCGTACGCACGGCAATTCAAGCACTCGAAGCAAACTTAGGTGGATGCCAATCCCTTCATACTAACTCTTACGACGAAGCTATTTGTCTTCCTACAGAAGAAGCCGCTTTAATCGCCTTACGGACGCAACAGATAATCGCCGACGAAACTCGTATCACAAATACGGTTGATCCCTTAGCAGGCTCTTATTTCGTAGAATGGTTGACAGATGAAGTTGAGGAGCGCGTTTGGCAATATATCGATAAAATAGAAAAGGTTGGAAGCATCGATAAAGCGCTTTCGTCAGGATGGTTATATAAAGAAATGAGAGACGCCTTTCATAAGCGTAGGAAACGCATCGAAAATAAGGAAGAAATTATGTTGGGCGTGAATAAATACGAAGTTCCCTACGACGATTGTACGGATGTATTTCGAACCAATAAGGACGCAATTGATATAGAGGTGCGTCGTATTATAAATCTCAAAGAAACAAGAGATAATACAAAACTCCAATCTCTTTTAGACAAACTCAGAAATGTGTGTGAGAAGGAAGAAAATGTAATGCCGATAATGATGGAAGTCACCAAAGCTGGTGCAACGATTGGTGAGATTTGCGATATATATCGGGAAGTGTTTGGTATATGGGATCCGCCTTTAGCAATTTAGGGAGGAATATTAATGACTGATAAAAAGATTAGAGTTCTAATAACAAAACCGGGATTAGATGGCCATTATAGGGGGGGGATAGTTGTAGCACGAGCTTTGAGAGATGCTGGAATGGAAATAGTTTTTGGGGGATTTCAAAATGCTGAACAAATCGTTGAAACTGCAATTCAAGAAGACGTGGATGTTATAGGTCTTAGCATCCATTCGGGGGCTCATTTTGCCTACGCTCAACAAGTCATCGATCTTCTGAAAGAAAGAGGTGTGTTTGATAACTTTATCATCTTAGTAGGTGGGGTCATCCCTACAAAAGATTTTGAACCATTAAAGGGGATTGGTGTTTCGAATGTATTCGGTCCAGGCGCAATGGTTTCTGAAATTATCGAACACATTAAAACAACAATTAAATAAGGTTATATTTAAATTACAATATTTCCCACCCAATGTTTAAATTTAAAAAATCAACATGTTTTAATAGTTAGGAGCATTATCCCTAATGAGCAGCTAGGGCCTGCTTGAAGTCGCTCGCTCGACGGACCGTAAAATGCTCTTAGCGGAAATTGCCTATATTAAGGTTTCATGAGTGCTTGATAGCCACTATCGTATTCCGGCGAAGCGCCGGTCAGGATGGTGGGTTACAGGGCAATGTCTTTTGTAGGAAAGGTATAAGCCCGTAATACCAAACCCGATCAGGCTGGGGACAGAGCAATCGTAAGGTTAGTAGTTCACGCATCTTGATGCGGGCGTGGAGGCGTACGATAACCTTGGTCCTATCAGTAGGATTGGAATCGAGATGTAGGTTTTTCTCTATTTCTTGTAAAAATTCCTCAAGATTTACGAATGTCCGTAGATAGAATAGAAAAAAATAAAAAAAAGCTAATTAGGTTTTTTCTTCAGAGACTAATTCTCGGTTTATGAATTTCCTATTGGCCATTGCGATAAATTCTTTCGTATCTGGAAACACATAAGTAAATCCTTCACCATCGTCTTCGATTGTCATTTCCATCGAAAAAATAGTCCTGTTTACTTTTTTATCTAAATCATTTATTCGCATGAGCTAAGTTCAGATAATCAATCTCAAAAATCTGGATAACATCCTCGTAATATCTTCTGTTTTTATTTTTTAACACAAATTATTATAATAAATTGGAAGTTAATAAAAATCAATAGTTTTTTTATTAAAATAAACAATCGTTTGAATAAATTTATATAGTTAACCGACCATATAGGTAACACCACAAAATTAGCTATTTTTTGATTCTAATATGACAATTCAAGACGATGTGCTTTCGTTATCTAAAGAAGAAATATTTGTAGATGCGAAAATCTTAAGAAATTTTATGCGAGATGTGTTTATTGGCTTAAATGTTAAGAAAAAAGATGCCGAGATTATCGCAGATGTTCTCATAAGCGCTGATTTACGAGGAGTTGATTCACATGGGATCCAACGTTGTAAGATGTATTACGACCGAATTAAAGCTGGAATTTATGATACCAAAACTGAATTTAACATCGTAAAAGATGGTCCGACAACGGCAGTAATAGATGGTGGAAACGGACTTGGACCAATAATTGCATATAATTCAATGAAAATGGCTATTAAAAAAGCAAAAAAGTACGGTCTTGGTGCTGTTGCGGTTCGCAACTCTACACATTTTGGAATTGCTGGATATTATTCCTTGATGGCTATAAAAGAAGGAATGATCGGTATCACGACCACGAACGCTCGACCCGCAATACCTCCTACCTTTGGTGTTGAACCAATGTTAGGCACAAATCCATTTACTTCGGGAGCACCGACAGACGAAAAAATTCCCTTTCTACTTGATTGTGCCACATCAATAATTCAAAGAGGAAAAGTCGAAGTCTATAATAGATCTAACACGCTCCTTCCAGAAGATGTCGTTATCACTTCAGATGGAAATACAGAAACTAATCCAGAAGATGTCCTGAAGGATCTTATTAACGATAACGCCGCTTTACTACCCTTAGGAGGAAAAGGGGAGGGTGGTTCGGGATATAAAGGCTATGGTTATGCAACAATGGTGGAAATTTTATCCTCTGCCTTACAAAACGGTGTTTTTCTCAAAGACACCGCAGGAGTCGTTGAAAACGGTCAAAAGAGATTAAAAGTAGGCCATTTTTTCTTAGCGATAAATATAGAAAGCTTTACGCCCCTAAGTGCATTCAAAAAAACCACCGGAGCCATAATGAGGAACTTGAGAAATTCCAAAAAAACTCCTGGAAAAAATCGAATATTTACTGCTGGAGAAAAGGAATACTATACGACACTTGATAGGGAAAAAACGGGTATTCCATTAAATAAAAGCCTTCAAGAAGATATAAAAATAATGCAAAAAGAGCTCGGTCTATCTAGATATTCTTTTACCCTTTAGACATTGGAATTAAAACATTATTCCATCGGTTCTACCTTTTAAAGGCTCAGAATGTAATAAAATCTCTTTTAAGTTCTCTATCATCAAAGCACTTTTAATTTCTTCTTCAATTATAGTAAGAGATTCGTGCACATCAGAAATATTAGCGTCATTATCAAAAAAAACATGAAGTTCAAGCACACAATAATCTATAGCAGTCCAAAATTCTAGCCCATGATAGCCCCTTACATCTTTATGGGTTTTCAGGACACTTTCAATTGCGTTCTTTATTTCATTCATTCTATTCTCGTCTACTGGACTGCACGAAAGTGGTTTCGGTTTGATTACTTTCAATGCTGGGGATGTTTCGATGTGAGATATTATTCTGGTCAAATAGGGTGCTTGCTGTTTAATTTCGTTTTCAAAGGAAGTACAAATTTCGTGAGCTTCGTTTAAAGTAAGGGAGTTATCCACGACGATTACAAGGGACAGAAAATGTTCCTTTTCTATACTAAAAATGTTAAGTTCCCTTATATTTAGTATCTGATTATAATCCGTATATATTGAATAAATTAGGTTAGTTACATTATCGCTTATAGACTTTTCGCCGCCCAATGGATTCATCTCAATGACGCATTCAATTTCATAATACGGAATAAGAGACTTGGCAATAGATCTAATAGATTTTGTAATTTCGTTAGCGTGTACTACCGAAATATGATCCTCAACCGCTAATCTTATCTCTAGATATAATTTTTCTCCACTCGCTCGAACTCTCACATCTTCAATGCCATTTACATGATCGAGATAAAAGATATTTTCTCGGAGTTGTTCGAGTACTAGCGAATTAATGGGATTTTCGTCCGTGAGTTCTTTTATCCCCTTTTTTGATAATTTAAAGGCTCCAAAAATGATCCAAATAGACAATATAATGCTAAAAATCGGATCCAAAAATACTATGCCAAAAAGAGCAAAACAAAAACTCACTAAGACTAAAATTGCCCTAAGCGAATCTTGGAACAAATTAAGACCTTGGATTTGGAGGGAAACACTCTTTTTTTTCTTTCCTTTCCAAATAAGAAAACGAGAAAATACTATATTTACAGATAAAGAAACGACTAAGATGATCAATCCAAAACCAGGATTTTCCACGCTAAAATTTCCACCAATAAACGCTTGAAGTGCGTTGAAAATGAGGAGTGCGTAAACCATGATGAGCACGAGTCCTTGAACCAAGGCTCCGATAGGATCCATTTTTGAATGCCCGTACATGTGCTCGTAATCTGCGGGCTTTTCGCTTTGCACCATTGAATACAGTAATATTGTTACGAAACCTATATCGATAAAAGTATCAATGGCTTCGCTTAAGAAACTCAGACTCCCAGTAATTAAGATGCCTATTGCTTTTAAAGTAGTCTGAAATAACACGACAACGAATGCAGCAACACCGTATTTAATTTTATCGTTCATTATTATTTAGTTTTATTTTTCAGCGGTAACACCTACAAATAAAATTAATTTTAAAAACATTATGAATTTCATTGAACAAGCACATATCTTTAGTAGTGTTTTGATTCATCAATTTTATTTGGTTAATATTATATATACTTGAATAATTTATTAAATTCTGAAAAAGTAAAAGGTTTTAAAAAATAACCATTAGCCTTGGTTTCAACCATCTTTTTTTCAATTTCATCTGGAGGAATAGCTGAAATAAAAAAAACTGGTTTGCTCTTTATTGAATCATTTTCTTTTATTTTTTTACATATATCATAACCGCTCATATCTGGAAGTATTATGTCAAGTAAAATAATTTTAGGATTATTTTGAATTATTTCACTTAGAACTTCAGCTCCTAAATTTATGGATCTTGATTTATAGCCCTTTAAATCGAAGTAATTAGCCAATACCTTAATAGTTGAAATATCATCATCTACAATAAGGATATCATAATCTGAATCGTCAGATTGAGATGGTTCAGAGATATCGTTAATTCTCTTCTCAAGGATCAGACTTTGATCGAAAATATCGTTGATCTTAACAAGGATATCCCATTTTAAATCGTCTTTATAATTTTCTAAGATAATTTGAGAAAATCCTTTAATCAATGTAAGGGGTTCTTTTAGACCGTGCGTTATTTTTGAAATGGTTCTGAACGATTTATGCTTGAATTGGGAATCGATATATGAATCTACTGCGATCCGGATTAATTTTGATATGGAAGAAAAATCACCCTGTTTTGCAAATTCTTGCCATTTATTCTTTTTTTCCTCCGAAACCAAAATAGTGATTCTCTCCTTGTCTTGTTCGTATATTTTTTCTCCTTTTTTCCACTTCTTAAATCCTTCTGTAATGGTACCTCGCCAAATTGCGAATTTTCCCGTTTCATTTTCGTATTTTATCATATCATCTGTTTTTTCTGAATCCGGCACAATATCTATCAAATATTTGTTTATTTATTATGATGATAAATGTTTTATCATAAATATAAGTTTTATGATAAGAAATATTTTTCATTTAGAAATATTCAAATAATCTTCTAAGTGTTTGGAGGTTAAAAGGCTTAAAAAAATACGCTTGAGCTATTATTTCTTTAGTTTTCTGTCGAACTTGA
>JAEOUI010000357.1 GCA_016839425.1 Promethearchaeota archaeon | reverse complement strand
GGTGAATAATACAAAAGGAAACGGTACGGGGAATGCTATCGAAGCGCTCCCTATAAAACATATTCCAAACGATATTAATAACGCCCAATAATAATTCGAACCAGAAGTCAGTCCAGCCATATTAGCTCGAACTAATACGATTGATTCTTGAAAAGGCATGTAAAATAAGAAAAATACTAAATATACAATGACAATGATATAAAAAATTAAAAATGTTATCGTGAGTTTTTTCGAAACCGCCATCCTATTATCATTCCTCAGAATTATTCTGTTATTTTTTTGAAAACTTGCAATTCAAGCCGTTTCGAACATTTTGAAAAAAGTTCACATCTGATACAAGCGTTCCTATCCGATTTACTTTATTTGGCATTTCAATGTCCTCGAGAGCAATTATTAATTCGTCAGATTTTGGGTTATAAACGAGGTTTCCTTTCTGAATCGTCTTGGTTGCTTTCGAATCTGGTCCTTTTCGTATTCCCACATTCATTAACATCCAATACTTACTTGAACCAAATCCATATCTCCCTCGAAGTACGAAAGGCATTTTATTTAAAATAGCGTCGGCACTAATGGGTCCTAAATGTCTAATGATTGTAGCCTCAATTGATCCTACACCTAAAAAATTGATTTCGATTGGAATTTCTGCTTCAGACATCGAATTAAAGAAATATTTTTAGAAAAATTATTGTAAATAAGAATTATAAATATTATTATTTTATGGATTCAAATTATTAAATTTTCATCAAACAAATTACATATTTTTTTAGATTTAAAAACATAAAAAAGAAACTTAAATCGAAGAGTAAAAAAGGGATTATTTCGTTAACTCCCGTCGCTTAAGTCTTAGTTCCTTGCCATGACATCTCCTGCATTTCTTAGCCTTTACGGGATTCAAGGCACCACACCTGCGGCAAACACTTTTTTCTAAAAGGTGATATCTCGCTATTTTACGCTTGAAAAGATCGTCTATAGGGGCCATATTTCATCGGTTTGTTAAGAATAATTCCATTTATATTATCAAGAATATAAAAAGAATAATTAAAGCAATAAATTAAGTTTTTTGTTTTTGATGACCAATATCTTTTATGGCATTATTACCACTAAAGTCGTCAAAAAGTAAAATTAGCATTATAAAATACTACTTAAAACAAAAAATTAAAATTCCATGTTTAATTGAAGTAAATATCATCTAATCATTTTAGAAGTTGAAAAAGATGCCACGAGAGATATTTGACGAGAACAAGTTTTTGGAATTATCAGAATATGCTGTACATTGTAGGGTTAAATCAACGAAAGACTTGGTAAAACTTAAATTAAGGACTAAAAAAACATTATATACTTACAAAACAGATCCACAATCCGCAGAGAGATTGTTGAAAAACATTAGTTGCGATGTAATAGAGCTTTAGGCAATTCCTATTTTTTCATTTGTTATTTAATCATAAATCACCTTTGCTTACTTATTTTAAAATAAATTTCACTTTAAAAGAATCAATATTTGAAATAGGATCTATTAAAAAAACCAGGTAAATTTAAAATACCATAAACCCTATATTAGAGCGATAATTAATGATCATCATACCCAAACCAAAGTAGATATAACAATGAAAGAGCTTCCCGCATGTAAAGCTTGCATAAGTAGCGAGTTCCCGTGCAAAAGATGCCAGAAACGACTGGATTCGGGAGAATTAACCGAATTTGAGATAGACTTGGCAAAAGAGCTCGTTCAACTCGAAGAAGAGGAATCGCAAAAATTTGGATTCTTGAAGGATGTGTCTTTTTACAAGGCAATTGATTACGAGGATGTTGTAATTCTAGTTATTGGAAAAAAAGATAAGATAAAAATTACGAAGGAATTGTTGGATCTACTCAAAAAAGCTTACGAAATCGAAACATTCATTCTAATTGAAAAGACAAATAAACCTCGTCCAATCGTTGATAGCTTGATTGCCCCAAGCAAATTAGTTTCCTTGAACGAGATATTTTTAGCCACGGGAGATATAGAGTTTAAAGCGGTCATATCCAAGGAAGATAAGGATAATATTTTGTTTACAAAAGAAGAATTAGAAGAACTAATATACGAATTGACTGGTAGCATTACCAGAGTAGAATTCGAATGAATTACACGTCTGGGTAATGAATATCGGTCGCTTTTTGTTTTTAACTTATATTTAGAAATAAATTCAAAAAAGATTGATTAGATTGGAATACAAACAAGTGATTGTTTTAAGAACGGATTTAAAGATGGGTACGGGAAAAAAGTGTGCTCAAGCCTGTCATGCTAGCGTGTCCGCATCAGACTTAGTAAGGACTAAAAGTAAAAGCGAGTGGAAGGCGTGGAAAAATACTGGACAGAAAAAAGTTGTATTAAAAGTCGGCAGTTTGGAGGAAATGTCTCTAATCCATAGAGAAGTGATCAAGAAAAACATTCATTGCTTTATTGTAAGAGATGCAGGGTTGACTCAACTTACTCCTGGAACTACTACGGCATTAGGGATAGGTCCAGCTCTTTCTGAGAAGATTGATGATATTACTAAGGATTTAAAACTACTATAAAAGGGGTTTTTTTGTCAGAGAAAAGTGGCATTGAAGGAATTGATGAAAGAAAAATTGAAAAACTCGTTGGAATAGAACATTATCTCTCGTCTGAGTTCCGGGGAGTGGGTGGAACATATAAGTTCAATTATAAGGATTTTATTGTAAAGGAAATCTCATCCACGGGACATATATTAGAAATTAGAGAAGATTCTGAAAGTCAACCATTTTTGAACGATTCGAAGGATAGATATACATCTTTTAACATCGTTAAAGTCAATCAAGACGCTTTTCAAGCTTTTAAAGAAGTTAGCAAGACCTTGAAAATCCCATTAGATAAGATCAGTTATGCTGGTATTAAGGATAAATGTGCAATTAGCGTCCAACAAGCTTCAATTCCTGGAAATTATATCGATGCATTAAAAAAAGTTAAATTAAGAGATATTTACATAAGAAATATTCACCCTACAAGGAAACCCATCAAGATCGGCGACCATCAAGGAAATAATTTCACGATTATCATCAGAAATGTAGAAGATGCCCCTAATTTAGAAGAAAACTTGAAACAAATGATACGATTTTTAGATAAAAACGGATTTCCAAATTATTATGGCTTACAAAGGTTTGGAAGCTTACGCCCAAACTCTCACAAAGTAGGTCGGTTGTTACTTCATGGGAATTACGAAAACGCCTATAAAGAGTTCGTAACCACGGT
>JAEOUI010000575.1 GCA_016839425.1 Promethearchaeota archaeon | reverse complement strand
TTTAATATTGAAACTGAACATATAGAAGAAGATGATATTAACGATTTTAACAATCCATCTTTTTTAAATGAAATGATTAATGTATATAATAGGGATCAGAGAAAAAGTAACATTTTTTTAAATGTTTACAGAGCTTATGAGGAATATTTTAACTGGAATTACATCTTACCAAGAATTAGAAATTTTAAGGGTAATTTAATTTCTGTTTTTAATGAAATTTTAAGGTTCTCATTTCCATTCTATAATAGAAACAGAAAATTAGAAGTTAAAAAATGTATAAACAATTATATTGAAACCATATTAAATGATTTAAAACCAGAATTAAGATATAAAAAAGACATGTTTATAATAATAGGAAGTTTTTTTGCTCTTATTAGTAATTATGGTAAATCAATAGATTATTATTTAAAATACATAAAAAACCCTGATTTTTCTTCCCATATATCAAGATCTTCTGAGGATATCAATTCTCCTCTTATGACAATTATATACTATCACTTAATTGCTTGGGAATGTTTTTTTCATCAAGTAAAATTGGTCGAAATGGATAACGATAATAAAATCTTATTAAAAGAAATGTTAAGTACAAATTTTGAGGCTTTTAATAGAATATATTATAATTTTATTGAAAATCATTGTCGTCTTGACTATCATCAACATTTATTTAAACAAATGGAATTTAGGAAGGATATATTAGAATTTAAGTATAATGAAATATTGATTTATCTTACCCCGAATTCTAATGAAACACGAAAAGCTGATTTACACTATGAATTATATGGATTTATAAATAACTTAATAAAAAAGGTAAATATTAAACCTGATGACAGAAAAGAGAATAGAAGAGGACTTTTTAGGTTTCCTCAAATTGAATTAGATCGTCTTGAAGCATGTGCTTGGAATCAAGCTTACAAAGCACAAGTTAAATACGCGGAGATTTGGTATCGAATTGAAAAATCTGTTAAAAAAAATAAAAATCCTTTTTATAATATGATTCTATCTGACGAAGATCTGGGAATTTTTTCAATTGGATGTCCATTATATAAACCGATATTACCAAAAATAAAACTCGAATTGAAAAACAATAAAAAAGGAGCAATAAATGTAATTATCAAATCAAATTATTCATTAAATGATCTATCTTTACCTTACAAAGTAACTTATTATACAAATCCTCCTTGGATAAATTTATCAGATATGTCAATGAATAATAATAGAGAGATTTATACTTATCAAATTAAATTAGATTTTCCAATTGATGTTAATAAGTGTAGATTTATCCTAAAAATAAATTTCAAATATCCATATGAAGGTTGTATCAATCCTGAAATAATTCCAATTGATATAAATTTACCAATTTTGACTAAAATTGGTAAATATTTTAATAAAATTAGAAAAAGAAACCAAAAATCTATTTTTAGATGGCTCCACGTTTCTGATATGCATCAAACTATAGATGATCCTGAAGATAATGTATTTAGAGATTTTGTGAAATATTTACATAATCAACTTGATTATTTGTTTATTACTGGAGATTGTTCTAATTCTGGGAAAAGAGAAGAATATATCAGAACAAAAAATTATATTAAATCGTTATTGAAGGTCATACATTGCAATAATTTATTCATAGTCCCTGGAAATCATGATATGGATTGGAATAAGTTGGAAAATGAATTTGAAAATTACTTTATTCTTAATGATCTTGAAAGAATTGAAGAAAATACTTCAATAGATGATTATGAATACTTAAAATGTGTTTTAAATCAACAGAAAGAATATGGTTCTTTTTGGATTGAAATTACAAAAAAATATCATAAAATAGAGGATTTCCTTGATTTTTTTAATGGTTGGAAATATAAGGATAATAAAACATTAATAATTGGATTAAATTCAACTCTAGGAGCAAATTCAAAAGATAATAAAAATAAAGTTCAGTTTATATCAAAGAATCAATTAAATCATTTAATTTCTGAAGAGCAAATTTCACAAAGAAATAATTTATTATTTATATTATCACACCATCCATTCACATTGAAGAAATCAGATAATGATCAACCAGAATTTATTAGGAAAGAAGATCGGGAAATGCTTATAGACTTAATTTCAAGTTCATTGAATTCAAAACCTATAATTTTCTGCACAGGACATACTCATCAACCTGGAATTTTCAATTTCTTTGGTAAATTTGATGAAAAAAATACTTTTTATTCTCAAAGTGGTGAAATTACTTTAAGAAAAAATCCTTTTCATTACATTAATTTAGGAGAATATGATCTTGAGAAAAATAATATTAAATTCTATCAAATTAAAATCAATAAAAATATGAAAGATGATTTTGAAATTTATTCTTTTAAATCCTTTGTCAACTAATAATCTTAAATTTAAAAGATCTTATTTATTTTATATTTATCTTTATTTGTTTAAAAGCTTCTTTGATTTTATTTTCATCATCTTCTTCATTAATAGAACCCTTTGATGCCTTTATCTTAAGCTCTATGGTCTAAAATTTTTTATGGATGAAGTGGAATATTCTGGAAATAACAGAAACTTTTTTCTTGGGAATTTCACGAGATGGAACTCTAATTTTGGAATAAGTATTTCTTTTAGAGGTTCAGAGTTCATATATAATTGGTTCTTCCTCATCATCTGATGTTGTTGCTTTGCTTGAAATACTAGAAAAACTTTGTTAGGATTCTTATAGATGGGGAATTTAATCGGGATCTCACCTTCACGATTGCATGTCAAGGGCTCAAGAATCAAGAACGCTTGAAAAAAGTAGCACGTGGGCTCTCTTGATCCGTGATCTATTGGTGCGTGGATCGCGATGTGATGATCATGGCGCTGGAGTCTCTAAAATCCCTACAATTAAAACATGGTGAATTATCTCGGTTATTAAATCATTGTATCAATTACAGTCCCCGAAGCTTGTTTAAACAATTGGTAGAGATCAAATTCAGAAGATTCGGCGGGAAATTTTATTCCATTAATCCCACAAGTACTAACCAATATAGTTCCGTGCTTTTCCTCCAATCTCTTAAGCAGAATGGTGATACAAGCACGTGGTTTCATGATATGGCGAAGGTATTCCGCACCAACGATCCCGTGACCTTATTTCCTCAGAAAGTTGGCGAATCTTTCCAGCATGATGATGCATCCGTCATTAATACAGACATTAATGCCTCTAAGAATCTCTGTTTAAAACTCTATCACAAGTTCAGCTAAATATTTTTGCAAAAAAAATTAGTCATGTCAGATCGAAGAACGTAAGTTAGAGTTGATGTTTTGGGGGATTATCCTTCAGTTCTTGATGGTAGGATGAACATCCATCATAATTCGGCAAGAATGCGCAATTAGCAACGAGTATAAATATATATCCGAACGGTCATTATAATTAATAGGAAAAAAAATCTGTTGAGATGATTCGGTGAAAAAATCTAATCATGCTAAAAAAAAGGAACGCAAGGAAAAGCGGTCCAAGTACTTGACCTACAAGTTCATCTTGAAAAAAGCCAAGATGGATGCTCAAGTTCTTGAACGCTTGGAAACATTAACTCGCGTGTCTAAAGACTTGTTTAATCGTGCTAATTATCTCGCCAAGCAAGAATACAACAAGACGGGCAAGTGGTTACGCTATTATGACTTGTACAACATGTTAAAACATGCGGGAGAAATCAAGAAAGGTGCCCATTTCGCGATGTTAAAAGCACAGACCATCCAACAAGTGCTCTTGCACGTGGACCGGTCGTGGTCTGCCTATTTCAACGGGCTCAAGGAATGGAAAAAAGCCCCCGAGTGGAAAAAGCGTGCGAAATTGATCCCCAAGCCGGACCTACCTTATTTCAAGAAGAAGGATGGGCATTTTTTATTAATATTCACGTACCAAAACATCCAGATCGAACATGACAATATCTTGTTAAACATGACGTGTACGTTTCAGAAGAAATTCCCGCACCTAAAAGACCCCGTGAGCATTCCCATCCCTGCACTGAACGGGAGGAATTTCAATGAAAAGAAATTCAAGCAAGTTCGAATCTTACCCCGAGAAATCTTTTATCAAGTCGAGATCGTGTATGAACGCCCTCCCGTGCCGGAGCATGGCTTGGATGCGACACGGTTTATAGCCCTTGACCTGGGCGTGAATAACCTGATCACGGCGGTAGAAAATCGCTGCCGCAAACCGCTCATCATCTCGGGTAGGTTCATCAAGTCCTATAACCAGCATTACAATAAAGTAAAGGCTAACTATCAATCAAAATTGATGAAGCAAGGGATCCCATGGGATCAAGTCCTGGATGAAGCAACCAAGACCCAAGTAAAAACCCTTGCTGCGTCCCTGGGGCGCAATTGGAAGAAGCTCTTGAAGAGTCTTAAATATAATGAAAAACAATCATTTATAGCGATGCGGGGAAATGAATGGTTGCGAGGTTTGGACGAGTCCACCGTTACCAAGCTCGAAACTCTCATGAACCGAAGGTGCAAGGCATGGTCAAAAACTATGATCAGGTTGACGACAAAGCGAACCGCATGGCTTACGGATGCGTTCCACAAGATTTCCCATGCTTTTATTCAATATTGCGTGAAGGAAAAAATCGGGAACATCGTCCTTCCGCAATTAAAACAAATTAAAACGCGAATAAACAATGGGAAGCGAAACAATCAATCGTTTCATTACATTCCCATTGCGAGATTACGCGCCATGCTCTCCTACAAGGCGGAGTGCCAGAGCATTCGCGTGTGGGACGAGGTGACGGAATCCTATACCTCAAAAACGAGTGCACTTGATAAAGAACCCATAAAAAAGCGAAAAATTTATGTGGGGCGGCGTGTAAAGAGAGGCTTGTTCAAGTGTTCGGACAACATTCGAAAGGTACACGGATCATCAAATCTCGTCAATGCAGACGTGAACGGTGGCTTGAACATCCTACGTAAAGTAATCGGCGATGCGTTCTTGAACGATGTAGTCGATAGCGGGTGCTGGCTTCATCCCGTGCGAATCAAGACTATTGGCAGTCTAAGGCAATTAGTACCCGAAGACTTCGTCCATGGTCAAGAATCGGACAAAAAGCTCGTACATGCAACTGCATGTCGGGTGATAGCATAAATACTTTTTTTTAGGTAATTATTAAAAAAAATAAATTAAAGACTCGTATTTAATTAATTTTGTCCAATAACATTCCTTCAACCAAAATAGGAGGATTCTCTAGAGCTCGACTTGTAGCTTTTGTCAATTTAGTTTCAGACTCAGAAAATATTTCTAATAATACATCACCATTCGAAATTTTATCCCCTCTTTTTCCCAGTATTTTTAT
>JAEOUI010000356.1 GCA_016839425.1 Promethearchaeota archaeon | reverse complement strand
TTAAAGAAGAACTTCAAAGACTTAAATCAATCGTATCAATTGATTATTTTACGGTGGATAAGGCATAAAAAGAAAGGGGAGAAAATAAAAATTTCAAACCGTATAAAATCAGAGATTAAATGATAAGGGATTAAATAGAAATTTTTATTTTCGCACCTTAATATAGGGTGTTTGAGTAAGTTAATTTATGTTTTTTCTTAAATATAAATCACTTGGGAGATCATATTTAGTAAATCTTAACAAAAGAATAGTAAAAAAAAAGTAAATATGCCTTTTAGCAGGCTAAAAGTTGAATATCGTTTAGAGATCTTTTTCTTGAACAGTTTTTCTGTTATTAGCTTTTGCTCTACCAATTGCTGCGTCAAGAAGGGCAATGATTGCATTGTTTAAAGCGTCACCGTCAATCACGTCACCGCTCGTGTTGCAGCCTTTGCTTTTAATATAGTCCCTGACCTTGCTTTTTACGAATAGAGCTTCTGCTACGGGTTTTTTGGCCATTTTTCATTCCTCCAATTGTAATTTTTTATTGATAATTCAATTATTTGTTGTTAAAACATTAAATTACTAAATATTGATTAGGCAAGCTTCTTTTTAAACTTTAGGTTAGTAAGGTCTTAAAACATTAATAAAATCCCTCTACTACCGATCTGCATGAAGAAAATTTAAGTGAAATTTGTGGAAGATATATCATTTAATTCTATCATTTTTGAATATCTTAAAGAATTGGAATGAATAAAGAAAGATTTCGTTTAATTGAATTTAATCCCCATCGAGTTTTATTTCCTTGTTCATTTCAGCAGACTCAATTGCAGCTAGATTAAACCTCAAGATGTATCGAGCGGTTTCACCAGAAAGAACGGGATTGATATTTTCTTTGCAAACCTTAATTAAATGTTTTGTCGCATTTATAAAACTATATTTCCAATCTTGTTTTTCAATCTCAATTTTCTCTACTCTTCCGTTTGCATACAGAACGATTGATGGAAATATTCCAGATTGTGACATCAAATTGCCTCTAGATGTGCATTGATTAATCCAAATCATCCCTTTTGTCCCTGAGATTTCGATAAACTCGTCCGTAGAATAGTAATTTGAAGGTATTTCCATTTCGGGCATAAAACAAAATTCAAGAGAACCATATTGAGGTATTGATTGCGTTGAAGACTTTTTAAACTTCCAAAGAACATATGCTGGCGCATCCATATTACCATAAGAGTCGGTTCTGGCACAAACGGTTTCTATTTCTTTTTCAAACATCCAATATCCTAGAGCAAATGCGTGCCATCCATTATCCAACAAGACGGGAGACCCTTTTGTTGAATGCCCCCCCAGCATTTTAGGATCCCTTCGCCAAGATTGAGCACTCTCAGGAACGATCCATCCTCCCTTAGCGCCCATTGCTGTTTTAATCCTGATTGATAGTAAGTCGCCAATTGCATCTTCCTCGATAAGCCTTTTTGCTTTGATAATTTGTGGGGCAAATAAGAAGTTTTCATAAATTGAAAGGATCGAACCAGATCTATTACATTCCTTTATCATATCTTCGGCCTCAGATAAGGAGAGTGCCATAGGTTTTTGGACGGATATTGTTTTAACTCCTTTTCTTGCCGCAAATAGAACAACTTCAGAATGTAAATGATGAGGTAGTAATATTTCAATCATATCAATCTCCTCGCTTTCAATCATTTCCTTGTAATCTGCATAAACTCGTACTTCCTTGCTTAAATCAAATTTCTTAATCTTTTCTCTTGCTGTATCAATCCTATTATCGCACAAGCAAGTTATTTGTACATTTTCTTCGTCTAAATATCCAAGGACATTTAAATCAAAAATAACTCCAGTCCCTACAATTCCTACTTTTAGCAAACTTCAATCTCACTGTTAAAAATAATATATTATTTAATTTAATTCATTAAAAAAGTTTTTTTCTTAATTCTTTCGGTAAAGTATTTTTTAGTGATCCTTGTAAAAAAATACAAAATTGAAGGAAAAACGAGGATTTTTTAAGTAAGGATTATAATAAAGGGCTTTTTATACTCAAAATTTACATTATTATTCATGTCATTGAAAAAGCAATCCTTTATCCCATCGGAGAAACGTAGAACTTCGAGAAACACTAGTATCCATAATATATTCATATTCAAGAGTTCGGGTATTTGTATTTATGGTAAAAATTTCACTCGGCAATATAATATGGAAGATAACTTGATTTCTGCTTTTTTTACGGCTCTTCGCTCTTTTACTAAAGAAGTGGTTGGGGAAAAAATAAAAACTGTAGAAATGGGAAAGGTAAAATTCGTAATTATAAAAAAACACGAATATTTTTATGGTTTTTTAAGCAATAATTACGAGAACATTGTGGTTTTACAAGAAATTGCAAATAAAATCCATACTAAATATTTAAAATACATTAAAAAGCACGGAAACAGCGAGCATGTCGAGCAGATACAGAATAAATCTTTTGAAAAAGAAGTAGGTGCAATAATTACTGAAATAGTTGGAAAAGAGTACGACTTAAAAAAAGAACACAAAATCATAGAATTTTTGCAGGAATATTCTCAATCGGGAGATCTTGAAGGCGTAGTATTATTAACGCAACATAGCAAGGTTATCTTTAGTTCAATGGGCGATATGGAGCTTAATAACTTATTAAAAGAAATGAATTTTCGTTTAAAAGCATCCAATAATAGCATTCTCAAGATGTACTATACTTCAAAAACGGGAAAAATAGTATTTTCAGAACAAGTAGAAGATTTGTATTATATCGTCCTCGTTTTAAATCCGATTATAAAGTTCGGAATTGCAGAATATTATTTACAGAAAGCAGTTAATTTCATAAGAACTTTTTTGAGCAAATATTAGAAATAGTGCGTATTAAAATTTCCAAGGCATATAACCAGACTGTATTTTATTGAAATAATCGTCAATGCGGATATCAAGTTCCCTTTCTGCTCTCCTTAAGGCCCCAAGGTTTGCTCCATTTTGGTAATATATCATAAGCAGTTTAGAAATATTTTCGTCTGCGGTGGATATTAATGCTTGTAATTTAGCGTTTTTAATCGTATTTTTATAATCACCAAAATTCAATTTAAATACACTATATGGTTTTAATTCTTGCTCTAAAGTCTTGTATTTTTGAATTAGCTCCTTGATATTATTTTCAAGATAGTGGGAGATTTCGTTTTGAAAAGGCGTATTGAGTTTTGGAACAAATGGATTCACATTCACTTTAAGCGCATTTTTTGAAAAATCTAAATTCGCAATTTCTTTCAATAGATATGCAATTTCTCTTACATTTTCCATATTTTCGCCGGGTAACCCTATCAAAAAATAGAATTTAATGCTTCTAAGCGTGGATTCTTGGATTAATCTCGTAGCTGAAAGAATTTGACTATTTGTAACTCTTTTTCCTAAGTTGAATCTTAATTGATCGTTTCCAGCCTCGGGTGCAATAGTTATAGTTTTCACGCCCCCCTTTCCAAGAATCTGAAGAATACTCTTATTAATATGTTCGATTCTAATCGAAGGAATTGCAATTTTTTTATCATTTTTTACGATATAATTACAAATAGTTGAAAATTGAGGATGAGAGGAGACGCAAGATCCAATGAGTGAAATAGTATCAATTTTAGGATTTTTTAAAATCTGATCGATGACTAATTTGATGTTTTCAAGACTTCGATTTCTAAAAGGGTGATTATGGAAGGAAGAAAGACAAAATTTGCATTGAAAAGGACAACCCCTATTAATTTCAATAAAAAAATAGCTTTCAAATATTTTTTTTTCCTTAGACTTAGAAATTACTTGATAGGAAGGAATGGGAATCGAATCAAGGTTTTTAAGTATAGACCTTTTAACTTGATTTTTAAGTTCGGGCACGAAAATACCTTTAATATTGGCTACTTTTTCTAAAAATTCCTCATAATATTTATGTTTTTTATGTTCCAAGTATAAATCAATGACCAAATCGAGATTAGGCTCTGAATCCCCTATAAAGATTAGATCAAAATAATCAGCAAAAGGTAATGGATTTGAAGTCACCACAGGTCCACCGGCAATTATCAGGGGAAAATCGTTATTTTCTACGGTTATTTGTTTTTTCCTGGCTTTTGAAGTCAGCGGAAGACCAGCTTTTTCAAGAATCCATATTATGTTTTTAAAATCGTTTTCTGAATGAATTGAAAAACCAATGATGTCGAAATCCTTAATCTTTATGGCAGATTCAATACTCCGAAGCCTTTCATCTGATATAGAATCATTAGACGCAGGGAATTTTATAGAACGGGGTAGAAAAAATCGTTCACAAACCATATTTGGCTTTGAATTTATGAGAGCGTACAACAATCTCATAG
>JAEOUI010000355.1 GCA_016839425.1 Promethearchaeota archaeon | reverse complement strand
CTGTACGATAAGCGTGGTTTTTTTGAAAATAATCTTTATATGCTTGGAGATGGTTTGTATTGTTTAAGGATTCGGGGCAAATACGACCAAGCCAAATTTCGGGAAAAATATCACCTGTTCCGTTGTTATGCTCCAGATCGTTCCAATTGTTCGTATAACCAAATTCATCAAAGTTATATGTTAAATCACCGTCTGGATCGCTCCAGTTGCCGTCGAGATCGGTCAAATATAGATCAATTGGAAAGTATCTATTAATATAATAAGTACTATCATAATACATCGCTCGTGCGTAAGGCAAAGTACCAATTAAAACGACGCCTACAAGTCCGCTATTATTATAATAATATGTAATATTGTCCTTCAAGGCTCTGACATCTTTATTCGACCAAGTAGTTAGATTGACCTTAAATCCTTGATTTTCAATGTCTCGCATGTATTGCCCAATTTCTGTCGAAAGACTAGAATATATTGTGGAATTTACATAAATTCTAACATATCCACTTTGAGGAGTTTGATCTTCGTCATCAAAATCATTAAATAATAATATACTAACTAAGGCTACTATAAGTGCACTAGATACTAGGATAACTGCAAGAATTTTTGTAATTTTTTTCATACTTGTATAAATCTTGGTGCTAGAATTTAAATCTATTCAATGAATATTGAATGATTTTCTACCAAAAATATAGTGAATTATTATAGAAAGGAATTAAGGAGTAATTAACAAAAATCTAATTTTTATCTAAAAATATTTTTCTTTTAGGAAATAAAGTGAATTTCTATGTCGAGAATCTTTAACAACAACATTAAAATCCTCAAGAGTCTCGAGATATTTCGTTAAAACCGCATTGTGCATGTTTAAATCGGTTGCTATTTGCGTTTTTGTCACGCCAATATCATTTTCTTCTAAATATTGAATTATTTGCTTGCTTATTTCTTTTGAAATAAAATGCAACCTCTTTGCCTCTTCAGGGTTTACTTTCGAGCAAAAAAATACTTGCCTATTATCAATTATTGCTTTTTGAATGCAATCAAATTTCAGGAGCAAGTTTAAGTGCCAATATATCACATTGTTATTTAATTTCGATTTTTCAGCGATTTCGATGAAAGTAATTCCTGGATTATTTGTGATTATTGAATATATTTCGCTTCTTGTAGGAAATTGCAAGAGGTCCTCCCTTTTTAAAGTGGACCCCTCAACAACGAGTTTCTTTTTTAATAGAACCTTAACGACCTCCTTTAATCCTTCCTTATTAATGTTCAAGGATGTTTTTGCTAATCTCCAAGTGAGGTAAGGAATGATTTTGTTGTATTTAAAAGGCTTGTTCTGTCCCAAGAACTCTGATATTGCTTCGTATACGACCTTAACCTTTTCAGTCATTTGAACGCTCATTTTTCTTAGCCTCCTTATAATATCGGATTAGAATCGCCTGAAGTTTGTAATTTCATCATTCCATCAATTATCTTCTTTCGATCTTCTTCTGACAAGGACATCATGTTGCGAGCGAATTCTTCCTTATCATTCTCGCTTAAATCAAGGGCTTCTATTTTTTCCCAGAAATCCCATTCTAAAAATTTGATATTTTTCTCTAAAAGGAGGTCTAGAGGATTTTCTTGATCGAGCATTTCAACAATTTCTTCTGCGCCTAGGATCTGATCGTTTCTAGCTTGAATATCAAAAAGCTCGTCTTCAAATCTCATGGGCTCAGTATTGCACACCCAACATGATTCCTTTTTTTCTGATAAGATTTTATAGCACTTAATACAATATTTTGCATGGCATTTGGGACAAGTATAGCTTATCCCGGTAATTATACCCTTATGCACGATACAACGGTCTAAAACCTCGGTTAATTCTACATGCTTCTCTTCCGCCCTAATTTCGCGTTCTATTGGTTTTGAAACCGATGGAATTGGTTCTAAATCTACTTTATCTCTTTGGAATTCAAATGTATCGGTAATTGCCTTTGGTTTTTTGTGATCCGTAATTGAATCCCCGTATCGAAATTCTTTCTTAACTGAAGATTTCTTCTTTCTTCTTGAAATAAAATGATATGTTGAAAGGATTGATACTCCAATAACGCTTAATACGATTATAATTATAATCGTAATTGAAATGGGATCAATGTCTGGAGTATTATCCGTAATCCCCCAAGCTTTTTCTACCCACGGAGGGAGTTGAAGCGAACCCGTTGTTAAGTCGTCTGAGTAGGAATAATTAGACCATTCAGAGTACGAAGGAATGACGACTCTATTTCCCTCTGACTGCCATTGGCACATTAAAAAGGTCGGATAAGGGTATCCATGCAATACAGTGTGATTCTCAAATCCAAGGAGCCCACTAGCGCCCGTAAACGGATTATTAGGAGTAAATCCTTCCAAAAAAGGTATAATATCGGTAGAATTAAAAGATTGTGTTGAAACTGACGCATTCACTAACATGTAAACGGCATCATAAGAGCTTGTTGCCGTGTAATATGGTTCGTACTCGTATTCCGCCTGGAATTCTTCCCAGAACGGAATGGTCCGTGCTGTGAGGTTCGTACCGTGAAATTGTTGAAACACAATTTGGTATTCGCATTTTCCTTCTGTTTTGTCCCAATACGATTCGAATGCAGAAGAAGCCCACAGACCCATAAGTAAGAAGTTTGGTTTCAAGTTACTATAGGATTGAGTCATCATCTCGCTTGCACCATCGTATAAAATCAATGGTAGTACGATGTCACATCCATCAGCTTCAAGCGAAGTCAAGGCATCGTTCATGCCTTCCAATGTTGCGTTATCAAATTCTTTGTGAACCACATTAAGACCGTATTCAATGCAAGCCAATTCAATACTCGTTCGGAACGAATTCCAATTGGTACTATTGTATAAAATCCCAATCGTATCGATTTCATGGCTTGGGATGGAATCATTTAGATAGTGAGCAAAAGCTATCAAATTGACAACGCTAAAATAACCCGTTTCTGTAACGTTTGGTGTTAAC
Source organism: Promethearchaeota archaeon (assembly GCA_016839425.1). The sequence goes on along the minus strand of JAEOUI010000355.1, from coordinate 947 downwards.
TTGAAAAAATATTGATATCTAACAGGGTCTTGAACATAAGTCCCAGGTATATTCGTTTCTCCGCCCGTATTTATAAAGATCTTCTGGGCATCCATTAGGTTTTCGATATATAGGCTGTAAAACCAGGTACTAGATCCACCTATTATAAAATGTGGATCGTGAATATTAATCATGTTGTTAACTGCGGTTAAACATTTAGAATATTCGAAAGTAGTATTTAATTCTCCCGTATCCTCGGAAACGAAACCTACATAATACTGTGACGAGTTAATGATAACACCACCTGCCTCGTTGATCTCTCGAGCAGCAAGAAGCGCACCATCTCGAGAATTAGTACCCGCTTCATGGTCCATATCGTTCAAGTGCCCAATCTTGATGATCTGATCAGGAGAGATGGAACCAGAAACGCCTGGAACAAAGTAAGCACCAACAAATGTGTCAGAAACAGATAAAATATCATCCTTCGAATTTAAAGAAATCTGACATTGACTATTGTTAAATGTTGAAAGAAATATGCTAGATAAAATAAATACAATAAATACTAAATTCAAGAGTTTTTTTCTTTTATTAAAATTTATAATTATCACCAAATCGTATTACAAAAATCTTAAGTTATAATTATAATAATATGAATCATATTTAAACAGGTATTGTAACGCTATTAAGTATTGAATTTTGCGTGTTAAAAAAAAATGAATAATTATCACTAGTTTTAGAATTTGATTTTTTTTTTAAGAGAAAGTTATTGTTAAAGTTAATGAATTCTGAGATTGTTCTATTTTTACTTTATTGAATTATTTATGATAAAATAATCTAAAAAATAGATGATATAAAAAAAAAATTTGTTGTTATTTCTTTGCGTTTATACTTCTTAGAAATTGTCACGAGATGTTATCCTTTTTCGAGTGATTCGAGCGAGAATTGCGACAACCCCGAAGAGAGCAAAT
>JAEOUI010000354.1 GCA_016839425.1 Promethearchaeota archaeon | reverse complement strand
TTTTTTTTCTATTAGAATTTAATATATTTAATCATTATTTGAAGAAATAATATAAATATAGATTCCTTTAATAATTGGGAAATATGAATCCTCTATTTTATCATTTTAAAAAAAAAGGGTACTGAGTAAAAGAATGACTTTTATAAAAAAACATCCAACAGTTGCGTGTTGTGGATTGGATTGCGGATTATGTCCAACTTACAACGCTACTGGAAAATCTAAATGTCCAGGATGTTGTGGTAAAAACTTTTTCGAAAAACATCCATCATGTTCGATTATTACTTGTTGTGTAAAGAAAAAAAATTTTGAAACCTGCGCTGAATGCACCGAATTCCCTTGTCTGAAAATCAATAAATGGGATCAAGGAGATTCATTTATTTCGCATAAAATGACATTAATTAATTTAAGATCCATCAAAGAAAGTGGAATTAACGCGTTTTTCGCCCAACAGAAAATAAGAACGACCATCCTTCAGGAATTATTAAATCAATATAATGAAGGGAGGTCTAAAAGTTATTATTGTATTGCCACGGCTTTGCTATCAATAAACGGTTTAAAAAGAGCATTAGAGAACGCCAAACAAAAAATAAAGGGTGAAAACTTAAATGTGAACGATGTAAAAGCAAGATCCTCTATTATTAAAAATCACTTAAATGAAGCAGCGAAAAAAGAAGGCGTTGAGCTAAAATTAAGGAAAAAATAATTATAGAACAAGTTTAAGTTTAAAATAAGAAGTTTAATGGAAATCTTGGAGGATGTTCATTCTTTATCTTTACCATCTTGATTGCATTATTAGGGCAATTCGCAGCACAGATTCCACATCCAACGCACAATTCCTCTCTCAGTTTAATCTTTTCGTCCGAAGCATCCGATAAAGTTGGCCAGAGGTGGTAGATTGCTCCGTTTTGGCACTTGTTCATGCATGTTTCGCATTTTGTACAGAGTTCCATGTTAAATTCGGGTAAAAAATTGGTTTCAATTACACCTTTATAGTCGTATTTTTTAGCAGGAAGCAGTACTCCACAATGACAACTGCAACAGTTACAAATAAACTTTGAAGTGTCTTTACTGGTGTCTGAAACGGTGTTGTGAATGAGTCCTCTTTTCTCGGTTTCCTTGATGAATTCAATGGCTTCTTTCTTGGTAAGTCGTCTTGCGGATCCCTGACCAATCCATCTTTCTGCTGTTTCTCCAACAACAAAACATCCCATCTCGGCAGGCGCTACTTGACAAGGCTCGCCCGTTAATTCCCCAACTAATCGACACTGGCACGGAATGACTCCAAAAACCTCGTTTTTATCGATCATGTCCTTGACAACCTCGTAAGGAAGGACTTTATTCTCTATATCAAAAGATTTGTCGACTTTAATGAGCTTTTCCTCGGAGTCGTACGGAAGCAAGGGACGAAATCCCTTTAGCATTGTATCTACTTCATCTAAATTTGGTGTCTTATTTTTAAAAATGAATCTGTATATATGGGCGACTTTATTGAGATTTTCTTGGGTATCTCTACGCGTTATGAAATATAATTCAAACATGCCTGGTACTAAAGGTAATAATCTATAATCTGAATCAGTTTTTATCATGGTTCCAATTCTTATCGATCGATCTAAGATCTCTTCTATTCTTTCCTTTGAAATACTTGTTTTCTCTTCTAAATGTTTTAGCGTAGTTCCCTGACCAACCCCATTGAAATGGGAGATAATCTCGATCTCTTCTTCATTCCAGAAAATCCTCAACAATTCTGCTACCTTTTTGTGCTTAGGAGCAGCGATTCTCCCAATTCGCAGTTTTTCTCTTACAATTTCGTAATTATCGACATCTAACAAATTGTATTACAACCTCGTTCTCATAGAATTAAAATTTTAAAATTATTGAAAAATAATTAATATCAATAAATGTACGATGGACATTTAAATCTTCAATTTTTTTGAATATGAAATCTTGATATGAAAATATTTTTAATTGGAAACTGTTGAAATTTGATTCTCGCCATCCTTAGAAATTGTTTTAGCGACATCATTTCCGAATTATCGATTATAAAAAGTACAAGTCAAATTATTAGGAATTATGTATTTAAATTTATTAATTTCTTCTTTATTA
>JAEOUI010000353.1 GCA_016839425.1 Promethearchaeota archaeon | reverse complement strand
CTAATCTCCTCCTCGTCCCAGTCGAAATTGCTCACGATCTTGTATTCAACGACTCCTGCACCCTTGATTTTCATTTCGTGTGTTTTAGGAGCGGTATCCAAGTTGAAAACTATGTAATCTCCGTCTTCAACAAAATAACTGAATAAAGTACTATCAATTTCCGGGTAAATAGCCGTGTCGTAAAAATCGTTTATCACGACACCATCAACCTCCAATTTCAGCCAATTATATGGAAATTGGGGTTTTATTAGGATCGAAACGGGACCAGCAGCTTGGAACGAGGTTGTGGTAGATGTGATTAGGTTCACAGTAACGGTTTCTTCTTGGATGAAAAGTGGTTGGACGGATATCCAGCGATAATTCTTTTGATCCACGTCTTCTTGAAGAACCGTTATATTGTGCGTTACTAAATCGCTTCCAAAGTCGATTGGAAAGACATTCATTCCGTAACTCACCTCGTATGTTGTACCGTTGAACTCGAAGCTCGTGAAATCGGTACCGTTCACATCCGCAAGGAGGTAACACTCTCCAAGCGCGTTAAACGATCGCTTGGTTCCACTTACTTTATTCCAACAGAGATAATCAACGGGATTTCCGTCGTACCAACTTTGCTTTGCAATCGGTTTCCTCTGACTGAGATCGTAAAAATCTTCGTTAAATAATGGAAAAACGCCTGATGTCAAAATCATCAAGAGGAGAATCCCGACAACTGCAATCTTTTTCAAGTTTTTTCTTTTCTTTATTAATCTATTTTTTATCATTTTTTATCGTTTTATTTTTATTTTTCAGTTTTTTCTTGTAAAGTTTTTGAAAAAAATTAAGGAATAATCAGACAATACAGCTTATAAAGGCATGTGGTAAAACAGGGAATGATCACTTTTCCCATTCTTCATTTTATATAAGTATTAGCCCGAATATAATGAAATATTAGTTTTAAACTCTTCAAAAATATTAAAGCAGGGCAATTATCTAAAAATAGTGGGATTCTTCGGCGAGAATTAATTTCCGTATTTTCAAGAAAAAAAATGAATTACTTGTTAAATGAATATTCTCAAATGCAAAAACAATTTCTTTGATTTTTAAATTACTTCAATTTCCTTACCAACCTTGGTAATTATGTCAATTGCTAAATCAACTATCTCCCCGTCCATGCTTGCCATATAGGAGGTCCTCAACATTTCCCTGCCCTCGGGAACGGCGGGATGTCGGAGTGGGTTCGTAAATACGCCAGTGGGATGTTCCCTAAAGAGTTTGTTGAAGAATTGAAATGTCTTGAGATATTCCCCGATTATAATAGGTATTACTGCCGATTGAGGCTTGCCTATGTCAAATCCCGCATCTTCAAGACCCATCCTCATTCGTGTTGATACCGAGCGGAGCTTTTTTTGATACGAATCGTCAGATTCAATGATGTCAAGTACAGCTAAGACCGTGGCACAAACGGAAGGTGGAGGGGAAGCGGTAAAGATAAACGATCTTGCGTGGTGTCTCATCCAATTACTCGTTTCCTTGTTGCATCCAACAAACCCACCAACGCTTGCAAAGCTCTTGGAGAAAGTACCCATTAACAAATCAACTTTGTCCTTGCAGTTAAAATGGTTACAAGTGCCCCTCCCGTGATTTCCAATGACTCCCAATCCGTGAGCGTCGTCTACATAAACCATAGCATCGAATTCTTCGGCTAAATCAGCGATTTGATCCAATGGTGCCACGTCACCCTCCATCGAAAATACTCCTTCAGTTATGATCACGCACTTACCTTTAGGTACTTGCTTGAGTTTTTTTCTAAGGTCTTCCACATTACAATGCTGATAAACAAGCCTATGCGCGGTTTTTACTCGACCCAAGCGCATTCCATCGATGATGGACGCGTGATTTGCCTCGTCCGAAATTACCCACTCGTCAACTTCCGTTAAAAGCGCTGAGATGGCTCCCAGATTTGCTTGCATTCCCGTTGTAAAGACCACGCAATCTTCGGTCCCTAAAAATCGGGCCAAGCGTTTTTCTAATTTGAGATGTAGTTCCATCGTGCCGTTTAACAACCGAGAACCGGTTGTTCCAACCCCAAATTCCTCGATGGCTTCCATCGCTTTCTGCTTGACATAAGGGTGGGAAGTCATGCCCAAATAATTATTACTTCCCAGCATCAAGACATCTCTTTCGTCCATCGTGACTCGTGGATTTTGTTCTCCTTCTATCTTGAAAAAATAAGAGTAAAAATTTTGCCTCTTAGCTACAATGGGATCCCCTTCGGTCCAATAGTTGTTAATTTTCTTTCTGATCTCGTTCATCACATTCACTTTAAATTTAATATTAAAATCATGCTTGAATTAAAATTTCCATTGGAATTTATTGAACATGTCAATTTAAAGATCTTTCGTATAATACACAAATTCTTGCACTTTTTTAATTTCATTTTTTTTCAAGCCATAAGAATTGCGTTGAGTAATATTCATAATATTTAGCTTATAAATGGATGTGGTAAAACAGGGAATGATCAAATCTTCCGTTGTAGTCTTGTATCAATATATACAGCAGGAACAAGAGAATGGTAGTTGAGAGACAAGATTTTTTAAAATATATAATTTTTTTATGGATTCAAATAAAATCAACCATTTTTTAATAAATTCGTTATAAAAAAAATAAATGTGGGAAAGATTCTTATCTTAAAGAATTGTCACATCTTTTTATTTGTCATGCTTGACTTTTCTACCCGCATTTAAGGATTTTTAAAGCAATTTCGAAGAATAAATTGAGATTTATTACTTATGAAAATAGATTCGTTTATTGTAAATTGTTGAAAAATTTGTTAAATAGATAATTAAAATAAAGAAGAAAGAAATGCATAGTAATTCAATTAAAATCCTTGCATGTAATCAACCATATCTAGAGTCATACGAGGAGCAGGCTCATGAGCACGAACAATAATATTGAAATGACGATCCACGTGCCGATGACCACCAATTTTCTATTTTTCTTAGACTTACTCTCTTGTTCTCCCGATTCTTCCATTTTTTTCGATTTCCTTTCTTTTATCATCCTCTTGAGGTCCTCCTTGGCCCAAATCACCAGCATGGGGTATTCAGGCAACCAATAATACGCAATGATATAATATAGGAACACCGCAAAGAATGTGAGCGAATAGCTAATATAATCGTGCGTTGGATGAAACGGAACGCCTTTGTAATAAAGATATATAGTAATGACGATGCGAAAGAGATTGTAAATATAAACCAAAACCGAGGAAAGAACGAAGGTTTGGAGCTTTCGAACCCATAATTTTTTTTTCTGGTACTCGAGTTGGTTGCGAGGCGCTCCTATCGAAATGCCCAGGTATATGGCGTAGGCGTGAATTCCAGAGCACGCAGACTCGAACGCAATACCTGATGTTCCCGGAACATTAAAAACATAGATGTGAGACATTTTATAATACGAGAAATCTTTACCCGTGATCCAATTTAGCAGGATCGACATGGGTTCCATGAAGGGCGGGAAGGTATACTCCCAAAGGAGCTCGAAAAGTATTAATAGGCTTCCCGCAACGAGCAACAACGAAACAAGAAAAAGCCCGATGGAACGCCACTTGAATTGGTACTTATTGTTTTTATATTCTACGATGGTCAATTATAATTCACCTTGTAATCATATTGAAAAAATCTGTTTTTCTTTAAGTAATTTAATTTCTTGATTTTCATATAAATAACTAATATCATAATAATGTTAAATAAATTAAAAAAAAAATATGTATTTAAAGTTTAAATTTGTCATATTGTCTTATCATTTCCTCTTTTTCTTGATTTTCCAGTTGAGAAATATCGCGGTTCCTAAAAGGGCGATAACCATTACGATTGCGATATCAGGCGTTGCTGGTGCGGGAGGAATCTCTATTTCTCCAAGAACAACAACATTACTGTTATAAGAGCTGGAGTCTCCGTCTATATCCGTGACAGTTAACGTAACAGAATATATCCCATATTCGCTGAATGTGTGAACTGGATGTTTTTGCGTGGAAGTTGTACCGTCCCCAAAATCCCAAAGATAGCTCATGTCATTACTTTCAACACCATCAAACCAAAAGCAAACAGAGAGGCTATATTCTTCTTCTTGATTGAAATAGAAATGTGCAACGGGTAATCGTTCAATGGTAAATTGAACGGCGTTTGATACTATTCGCTCATTTTGGAAATAACTCGTATCGATCGCAATAATGTCAACGGAATACAATCCATCAAATATGCCAAGTGACCCGGAGTTATAATCAGTACTTGGAACCCATGTGAGTTCGTATGTAGTCCCTTCAATATTTGTCATTTCTGAAGTATACCACGATCCATCTTCGTATCTTATTGTACAGCTAACAGAATTTATCCCATTCCCGTCTTCCACATTGCAGGTTATGACTTGGGAGTCCCCCATTCCTAGTTGATCGAGGGAATTTGCGACGTTAGAAACGCTTGGAGGCATTAAGTCAACCCATTCGTCGCAATACGATGCATCCCCATCGCTATCAGTGACCGTAAGCGTTATGTAAAAGTTCCCCTCATTCATATATGCATGGGTGGGATTTTTTTCCGTTGAGGTTGCACTGTCTCCAAAAGTCCAATAAAATGCATTAACGCCATTACCCTCCACCCCAGTAAAGGTAAAGGAGATTACCGGTATTCCCGCATTGGTTAAACCCATCGTCTTTGTAAAGCTTGCTATCGGCAAGCGTTCCACGGTAAAGGTAGCTGCATTAGTGATCACCTCTTGGTTCTGGGTCTGACTATTGTCCACGGCGATGATATCAATGGTGTACTCACCATCGGGATCGTTAACT
>JAEOUI010000352.1 GCA_016839425.1 Promethearchaeota archaeon | reverse complement strand
TTAATGAATGCTTCTAAAATGATCCAGGAAGCAGATGTTAGAGTGAAATTGAAACCGTTAAATGTCATCTCCGCAGGTGGTATCTGGCTGGGATCTGATGAATCATTTACATATACTTTATACATAATCGATGCAATTGGCCAAATTGATATATTGTAAGTACCTTGCTTGTACCAAAACACCGTGTTAGTGTTTACTTTTCCTCGAGCAACGCCGTCTGCATCTGTCTCCAATCCATATGACATTGCTTTATCGACTATTACATCCGTAGTGCCATTAATCTCCATTCGGATGTCTAAACCAGGAATTGGATCGTAATACACATTATCAATGACGGTTATGGTTAGTTTCGTGAGGTTCACAGTGACTTGTTCTACATGTGTGTAAGTAATGTTAATTGTTATGGTTCCCGTACATGTAGTTTGATTTTCACCAGAGACTACGAATTCAAAACCATAAACATCATCTCCATCGTCTAATGGTAAGTATTCAACTAATGCAGATGTCTCATCAGTATATGTAGTTGCTTTATCATATCGAGGCGTATAATCTGGATCAAAGTAAATTGGAGTAATGCTTGAAAGGTTGTCGTTCATATTTTCTCAGTTTAATTTTATTTCCACGGCTTTCTGAGAACCAGCAACTCCCGAACTAGAACCTGGTATGAAATTCGTTTCGTCAACACTATATGTTGGATTTATAGGATTATTATCATTTCTCGATACAACACTATATGTTTGAGAAATACTATTGTGCATTGCTGTTCCCCATTTCATCAAGGTCCCGATATTCGGTTGGAATGTAATATCCCTGTTCAAGTAATAAATGCTGTAATTGTATCCATCCGAATTGTATAACCAACGGAATCGCGCCTGACCGGCAGAATTGAGTGTGAGGTTTGCTAGCACTATATCGCTGGAATTTACGATAATATAGCCTAGGGTTAATGGATCGCCATCCAAGTCGTTGATATCAAAATCAATTGTCCATAAATTAGCGTGGATCGTCTCAATTTCAAAAAGACCTCCAAAGTTTACTTCGCCCCCTGAAATTAGGCTGCTATCGTATACAACTTCTTCCCAAACAGTAGATTCATATGATATCGTGTAATTGATGGTTATATTATACGAACCAAAAGAAACTCCTGAAAATTCAGCTTCTCCGTTTGAATCAGTTGTTAAGGAGGTAACACCAGAAACATTCACCACTTCAGTACCGTTCCATAGTTGAACTTCTGCTCCTGGAACTCGCCTTCCGTCTATATCCTTCACGATGACTGTAACTGTTGCCGATTTTTCGGTCAACGACAAAGGTGTAATAGACATTTCGTAATAATTAGCTAACCAACTTATTTCAGATGGTGATAGCGCTCGTTCCCAATAGCGCAGGTCGTCCATTTGACCGTCGTAAAAAATATTATTCCGCTCTGCTGATGCAGTTGGAGGATAAACATCTGCTTCTGAACCGTCTCCTATAATTCCATATCTTAAAGTTCCCGAGCCGAGACCATAACTATTATGTGCTGAACTCGCTGGTAATCTAGCATCTTCGTTATCTCCTATATATATTATCTTTTCACTTCCATCATATACGACACATGCAAAATGCCACGCTCCATCGTTTAAAGAATCCGTATTACTATAGAAATCGTCCGTACCTCCCGAAGTTGAAGTTGTGGAATAGCCTATCTGTCCGTTATCTCCTCGAACAAAAAAATTCCAATATTCGGACCTATCAAAATCAAGGAACGCCCAATTATCGTTATATGATGTTCCAACAAACGAGGTTTTAAACCACACGCAAGCCGTCATTTCTGGAATGGCGTTTGCTAAGTTGTAATTTTTGCTAATATATCCATAATCTCCAGTTCCGTCGAAATCTAAGGAATGACTTCCTTGAGCAGAATCAGTGAGGAATACGGGTGAGCCTACGAGCGTCGCGTCATAGTTGTCTAAATAATCGGAAGCGGTCGTCCCAGAACTTTCTTCAAACTTCCACCACATTAGCCCTCCAGGATTTTCAGATACATGTGTTGATCCTCTAGAAGTAATAGTCTCATTTCCAAAATACATGTATGTATCGTAATCCGTTGATCCCGCAGTAGAATTAACTTCGAACCAGATATTTAACATCCCTATTGAAGGATGATCTTCTTCGATCCAATAATCTCGAACTACTTCATTTTCTACAATCCTTATATCACTTCCATTGGCTTGGATCCTTCCAACATAATCAGAATCCGAAAGGTCTATTTCAAGATTTACCCAATTATCTGTTAAGTTATATGTTCCTGGATTCGTTATTTCAAGGCATTTTCTCCATTGAAAAGAAGCATTCCACCAAGGATCTTCCCCAATAGCGTTAGTATTTAATACACTCTCAATAGAAGAGTCGTCGTCAGTGACTTCATTATTTTCGCTTGAAAAATTGTTAAATATTGAAATCGAAAACAGCGTACTGATTAATATTAAACCAATTAGAATTGTCGAATTAATTTTTCTATTTTTATAATTCATAGTGTAGCACTTAGGTTTAGATTGTTTTAAAAACATTTATTTTATAATGTTGCAATCAATATATAAAGCTTTTGTACTTATCCTTATACAGTAATGATAAATCCGTGATATAATCGAAAAATTAGATAAAAGGTTTGATTTTCTAACTGTGTTTTTTCAAAAATAAATATATCTTACGTTTTTTAGGACTTTCGGGATTATCTATCACATATGTACCGCTGAAATTGGTTTCTTTCTTAATTATTCGACCAAGTTTTTCTAAAGAACTGTCATTTTTTGGATAAAATTGAAATACTATATTAGAATTTGGTTTAAGAATTTTATAAAATGATGACATTAATTCTTTCAAACAATTCAGAGTGAATGGATTGGAAAAATCTCTAATTATCCATTGAAGTGCTGAAATTGAAATGATGGCGTCAAAACTTTCTGGTCTAAAAGGAGAAAAACACATGTCAGATTGTAAGGGATTCAGTTCTTTAATGTTATAGTATGTCAAGAAATCAGACAAGAGATCCATAGCTATCACATCGTAGCCTATTTCTTTAAGATACATGGCAGCAAATCCAGGGCCGCATCCTGCATCTAATATGAGCGCGTGTTCTTGCTTTAAATCCAAGAGTTCAAGGGCTCTAATAGTTATTTTTTCTTGCATTTTCATAATGCTTTTAGAATTTGCATATTTTGAAACCATATTATCATTAAAATAATCTGAGACGTCCTCGTAAGAATCTTCAGGACGCTTTTTTTTCACATTAAAGCGATATTCGTCATCCACTGCTTAATAACCATGTATATATATTTTATGATAAAATTAAAATTTCGAAATTTGTAGGGCTTTTCTTCTTCAAACCACAAATTTTATTAAATTTCGTTTATTTATAAATTCAAACCTAAATAGTTTTTATTAAAACGCTCGAAAGTCGTGATTAGAGTTGTCCGAAAAGGAAGAGAAGTTATTAGTCAGGAAGGCATCTGTTAATTTAAAGAAGAAGTACGGAAGGGCCAAAAAAATAGACATAGTCGAACGAGACGCATTTATTCCAAAATCGCTCGAAAAAGAGATCAAGGACTTTATCCTGAAAAAGAAGGCGATTCTTGCCACCGATATTGCACTCAAGTACGACATTCGAGTATCAGCGATAAACTTGTTGTTAAAACAATATATAGAAGAAGGATCGATTAAATTGTTAGATTCTTCCCTAAAAATTAAAGTATATGTTCCTACTTAAGCACAACGCTTTAAAAAAACAATTAAAACCTTCTTTTCAATGGTATATTCACGAAAAGAAAATAATTTAAATTTTTCATCCTACAATTAACTTAATAAGGAATTATGATTTCTAATTTAATGCAGATGTAGCCTAGTGGTAAGACGCCAGCCTCGAGAACTTTCTCAATGTTTCGAGCAAGCTGGTGCGCGTAAGCGCTCGGGGGTTCAAATCCCTCCATCTGCGCTTCTTCTAATCTCTCTTAAATTATATTTAATGTTCTGCTCTTGTTTATTTTATGCAAGAAAAGATTTTATTGCTAAGGATAAGGATTTAAAAAAAATTGTCTTTTATTGAATGATTTGGAGGATGATATTTTCCATCTGAGGCTTGGCCGCTTCGATCTTGTCAAGTATGGTTATAGTTCTTCCTAAATCAGATTCATCCTCCTCAATGATAAAGAGTAAATAGAAATGCATATTTCCAAACGTCAATGCTTCAACGACCCCTGAAAAGCGGTTTCCGTTGTCAAATTTGTCTGAAAACTCATACATATCTCGATTTTCCTCGTTAATTCTTTTTTGGGCTTCAATGTAGAGGTCGTATATTTTTAATTTCTCGTTTAAATGAAGGTGGGGTCGGTAATATTCACCAATAGTAATACCCTTAGAATCAAAAAGCGAAATCAAAAGAGCGTTGTAATTCTTGCTGATCTCTGAAAACAGGTGAGATACCATCTCCATTTTGTCGAACAAGAGCGATAAACCGCTGGAAAAGCTATCCATGATGGTTTTAATGTCATAAATGCTAGTCTCAAAGAAAAATATATCGAATTCCCGAGAATACTTGGTGAGGGCTTGTTTGAGAGTGAGGATCTTTTGGTTGATCTCTTTTTCGTTCGTAAGTTGGGGGTCAAATTTATGGAATAGAATTGCAATTGGGGGGGTTTCTTGTGATTCTTTGAAATAGATTAAGACTTGATCAAGATAATCAATCGATTCTATGTACCTGTCGTAATCTTGAGCGTCAATAACATAAAAGATCAAATCCGTTCCCGTGAAGTACTTGGAGGGGTTATTCAAGTAATCGTCCCTGTATTGTTCTTGCCCACCCATGTCAAAACGCAAGAATTCCAAGCCCAAGAACGAAAATGTGTCCCTGTCGATCCTTCTCGTGGGGATCAAGTTCATGACGTCCTCTTCGAATCCAAAACGTCTCGAAATCGCTGTGATGATGCTTGTTTTACCGGCATTGTCTAATCCAAGAAATATGATTTTACTCGTCATGATATATCATTCCAATATATTACAAACTAATATGAAATTATTAAAAATATTATAATATTGGATATTTATAAATTATTTCATGCAGTCTAACTTACATGTCAGATCGAATGATCGCTATCCGCCCGCTAATTGGGCGGAAATGTAGAGTTTATCGCCCTCTTTTAAAATCGTGTCGTAGCCTTGAAGATATTCTATGTTGCGTCCGTTGAGTATGATTACCATGTGCTCGCCGATCTTCTTTTTATCGGAGCTCAATAATTGTGCGTCCAACTTATCTCCGTGTTGGTTTAAAAATTTGCGGATTATATCTTTTACGGTGTTTCCATCGTAAGTAATTGCAATTTTTCCAACCTTGAGCCGAAAAATGTTAAGTAAGTTTAATTCTACTCTTACCATTTCATTACCTCTTGTAGAAATATTATTTTTTTATACTACTTTTTTCGGCGCTTTTTTCTAATTCATCAACTAGTTTCTCAAATTCGGGAGAACTTCTAAATTTTCCGAGTTTTTCGGAGTTAAATTCCTGGTTTTGGGGTTTCAAGGGGCAATAATCTAAGACATTCATGTCCTGCTTTATTTTTAAAAAATATGTATCAATGGATTTTTTATCCATTCCAATATTGGGAGTAAATACGGGTAGCTCGGAAAATAATCCATTGAGCGAGAGTGATAATAAATCAATTCTATCGGAGCAAGGTGAGCTTTGATTCATGTCAAAACCGTCAGTTAATGCCCGTATTTCGTTCAATTCCATTTCGCTCTCTTTTTTTAAGATAGATGCTATAGTCGCAAATCTAAGCATCCTGCAGGCACTACAGATGTTGGTCTCTCCAAAGCGTTCTTTTATAAAATTCAAGGCAGCTTTAAATCTAATTCTCCAGAGGATTAAGGAATAGAATGGCGTGAACTCGTGAACGGCGGACCAATTCGCTTTCCAGTTTTCGAAAGCGGTATCATCTTCTGTTAAATCAAATCTGATTGGGTAAATTACCGCACCTCTCCTTAAAAGCAAGAACCCTGCCAGACGATCTTCACGCCTGCCAATGTCCATGACCACAATCTTTGTACTAGTCTCTATCGGGAGGCCACCCCAATCACTTTTAATCACATCCGTGAAAACATACGAAAAATCCTCCCGAACTTCTATGAAAATCGTCTTATCCGGGTTCGTGAGGTTTACTTTTAACTCAATCCCCGAAGATTGAAAAATGTCTAATATGTCTTTACCTACCTCTACGGCAATATCTTTTGAACTATATTCGTGGTTTCCCGAACGCTTTACATTCAAGGCAAAGCTATCACCCTTCTTGATCGTTTGACGAGCAACATGAATGGATTTTTCCGATATGTTTTTTATCGAACTAGATGTTCTTAATGCGGGGCTGAAAGAGTAGACGCCTACTACCTTTTTTAACACATTAATCGCATTTTTAATGTCTTGATTCTTGAAGAAAAAGAATATCCTTGATGTATCCTTGCTTAATTGGTATTTATGGAATGGAACATTCACTTGCGTGAGCATGTTCTTTATATTTTTCATGAGGGTTTTTAACATTCTCATTTTTACCTTATTTGATTTTAACCAAATTTCATTGTATCTGATAAGAATCATGTTGTAATCTGGAAGTATTGTTGTGCTAGCCATTAGATCAATAGTGAATGTTATGTTTTAATCTCCATAAGGCTCACTCGAAAAAAAACTTCACTTTAATATTTCAATCGTATATTTTCCGATTATTTTTTTCGTGTTAGAACGCAATGAATTTTCTGATATGATCGTGAGACCGTCATTATATATTGAAATTTCCAAGAAAGAGGGCTCAAATCTGCTGCCATCGAGGCTTCCCCCGTTTGAGAAAACTGTATTCTCAATCTTCACATTAAAAGATATGCTCGGAGTGCTATTGAGGACGAGCGATATCTGCGATCGAGAAAATTGAGACAATGCGTCTCCGGAATCCATTAACTCGGTTCTCCATACACTTAAAGGCGTTGGAATCATGTTGTGAAAACAACACGCTCCAAAAATCTTTTGATGGCTCAAGTTTAAAACGTTATTTAAAAAGCGAGATAATTTTTTTCTTCCTATGAATCCGATGTTAGAATCAGGTGTCGTGGAGTCAAATCCTTGGAAATATATTTTCTCATTTTCAAACAAAGGATTCAAGGGCCCAAAATACTTATCCCATAAAGACCATGCTGGGGGTATTGAATCCGTGAATCCAGGAACAACTAAGAATGGGTGGTTTATTGCGCTTAATTTATCTCTAGCAATCCTAAATTCTACATCGTAGCTATTATTCGTTAAGTTCCCGCAGTGAATGACGAGATCTAATTCTTCGATATTGTTAATTTTTTCAATGGCAATGTCGAGATTTGTAATTTTATCCTCCTCGATTTCAGATATTAACGAATGCGACATTTGAACGAACTTACAATAGGGTCTTTCGTTTTTTTCTACTTTTCTTGGCTCATAGTGGTAAATCTTTCTATGAATTTCTTTTTTAAATTCAGGTTCTAAAACGGGAATGATTTTGAAATTAAGCTTGTTATCTAAAATATCAATCACGGAATAAGTGAATAACTCGCGATATCTTGTTTTATTACAGCAAAATGTGCCGGCGTTAAAAACATACATGTCTTTTGCGCAACTACTCAATGTATACAGGTTTGAAATGTGACGATGACCGTTTAAAATCAAGTCCGCTTTTTGATCGAGTAACATTTCGAGCATGTTGCCAGAGTCGTCTATGGCCGAGCGTTCCTTACCAGTCTTTGGTATGGGGATGAGTTGATGATGAAAGCAGACGATTTTAATCTTATCTTCCCTTTCGGGAGTTGCAAGCCTTTTTTTTATAGCTTCAATAGTTGCGTGATGAATTATCCCTCCTCCCAAGTCTGGTTTCGTGCTATCAATTCCAATAACATAAATTTGATCGTCTTCGTACTCAAAATGTCTTTTTCCAAATATTTCCTCGAATAGCAGGTATCCCACGTTTAAAGAGTCGTGATTTCCAATTAAATATTCTATGGGTGCGACGCAAACTGGTTTAAACTTTTGACTTTGTTCGTAGGCGTAATCGTAATCAAGTAATGTGCCTGATTGAGTAACATCACCTAAATGCAAGTAAAGGGTCACGTCCTTTATGGAATTTATTCTTTGAATGCCTTTATTAAAAACCTTTTCGTTAAACTCGGTACCAGATGGTGTTATATGCGTATCCGATACAATTACAAATCTTTTTGATTTTTTAAGCTTTTTATCTATCTTTACTGATGTATCAATCAAGGTATTTTAACTTCCTCTATTTTACTTGCGGGAGACCCATTATAAATTTGTCCTTCTTCTAATATATCGTCGTAATCGGTACTTGAATACGCCGAAAGCTTGACATTGCGCTTTATGGTCGTTCCGGGTAATATGACGGATTTTGCACCTAAAGCAACATTATCTTCAATTATTATTTTCTTTAGTAAAAAAGTTTCTGCTTCCACGCCAAAACTAATGATAACGCTGCTCACTCCTATAATGCAATTATTCCCTATTGAAACGAATTCAGAAGATATCCAGCAATTATCGCATATGGATTTTTTGCCGATTTTTACACCAAAAAATCTTAGGATGGCCCGATGTTTGAGCCATGGAAAAGGATTTGAGGCCATCACATGAAGCGGCCATTTTTTCACGAGATTTCTCAAGTTCCAAAAAAAATAATCTTTATCCTTGGGATCTCGACGAAATATTCCTTCTTTCGGGTTAAAAATTGTCTTAATCACGACAAGAAACAGGGCCGAAATGATTGCGGCGCTAAACTGAAGCACATAAATCAGAATTACGATATTAAAAGGTAAGAGCAAGAAAAATAACCACATGGATTGCTCACTAAATAGAAATATGAAATAAGTATATTCAAAAATGCTACAGGGTATGAAGCTAAGGATGATAATAATTATGTAAAGAAACATGTACTTCTTTCTAATTCTTTCATCAATTGGGACGGGAGATTCGCCTTTCAAGCTTGCAGGTTGGAACACGCCTTAATCCTCTTCTATGTTTTTATTATTATTATCATTCTCGTTTAAGTTTTCCCCTGTCGAGGTTGATTTCAAACTCGTTTCAAAAAATTTTTTTCTGGTACTTTCGACCGATTGGATAGTAAGTTGAGTGGTTGCTGGTCTGCCTATATGAATGAGATTACCCTCCAAAACTTGACCAATCATCGTGTAACTATTTGCTCCCATAATGGCGTTGTCTTTCAGGATAGTTCCAGGGAACAAGATGGAATGGGGTCCTACAATGCAATTTTCACCTACCTTTATTTTTTTTATGATCATCTTATCATGATATATGAGATGAGAGAAAATGCATATGTGAAGCGAAGTCATGGTCTGATCTCCGATTTCGACAAACAGCGGGTCAATATATCCTTCGTAAGCAACGACTGCTCGCCCAATGCGTACTCCAAAGAAACGATACGCCGCAATGTCCAACCATGGTAATGGGAGTGCTCGTACTAACCAAATTGGAAAATAAGCGTTCCAAAATCTCCTATGAGCGTATTTCCAATCCTTACTGCCCCTTTCAAAAGTCCCTTCTCGTGGGGGGTGAGATTTGTTTAAAATCGCATTTATTAAAGCAGAAAATAACACGATCGAAAAACTAAATAGATAGAGATTACCATACACATTTAAAGGAAACAACAACCATTCCCACCAATAAGCAGTGCGTTCGAACGAGTAAAAAGCACTTCCCGTCAATAAGATGTAGATATGATTGAAGAACCACAGATTAATTGTTATGAGTATCAATCCGCCAAACAAGAGTTGCAAGAGTATCACGCAGCAAAAAGGTGTTTTGAAAACTCCCGAAGTAGAAAGGAAATCTGGTTGATCTGATTGCTTTGCTTTAATATTTTCTTGCATTGATTTATTTTTTTCCTGCATTTTATTTCAGGGAGTCGAAGTTGTATGTTTTTCTATAAAAATGCCTTTTTGATGGTGCGAGATTGCTTTTTGTGGACTTTTACTTATTGCTTAAATATAAAAGAACATGTTATAATATATCATATAAATAACAAAATAAAAAAAACATTCATTTATTATTAACAACATTGAGAAATACCTCAATTTAAGGTGACAAGCATGTCAATTGATTGGTCAAAAGCAGAAGAAAAGCCCGATAAAAAAATATCCGTGGAAGGGAAATTTCTACTCGACTTGCGAGCAAAAGTGAACGATTTAGAAAAGCAACTCTCGGAATTAAGGAAAAAACTTGTGGATACGGAAGATACGCTCGCATCGACTCAGCAAGGACTCGAAGGGACCAAAAAATCTCTCGAAAGCGAGAAGTCAGGACACGAGCAAACCAAAAAGAAATTGGAAGAAACCATTCAGAACGCCTCGGCAAAAGAAGGCGAGAAAAACATGGATATTGAGTCTTTAAACACGGAAATTACTGGTTTAAAGTCAAAACTCGATGCCGCAAACTCCAAGATTGCTGAACTGGAAGGAACCATCAAGGACAAGGATGCCGAGATAGAAAAAGCTAGTCAAACGGTCTCTGAATTGAATTCAAATATTGAAGGGCTTAAGGCAAAAATTAACGATCTCGAAAACGCGATTGCAACAAATGAAGAGGAAATTGCCTCGCTTAAATCCGATATTAGTGAAAAAGACTCAAAAATAGCAAGTCTTGAAGAAGAAATAGGAGATAAAAATGGAACTGTCCAAAACCTAGAATCCAAGATTGCTGGCTTGAACGATCAAATAAGCAAGGAACAATCTGAAAAAACCGCGTTATCTAGTCAAATAACCGAATTAAACGACCAAATTTCGGACTTAAATAATCAACTCACGGAAATTAACACCACACTCTCCGAGAGAGAAGCGCTCCTTGACGAACAGGCGAAGTCAATGGAAGACCTCGAGGCAGAACTAAGCGAAATGCGACCTCCCGAAATCGGGGCTGGCGGATTTTTCGCAGAGGAACGAGTGACCTGCCCCATGTGTGGTGCCGTCGGACAGGACATACGCGTGGAAGAGGACAAGTCGAAAGTGCTCAGCTATGTGGGGCATATTCCGATGTACGCCAAAAAAAAAGTTTGTAAAAAATGCGGCTACGACTTTTAGAAGCCAAATCGAGCGTTCCAAGACGCATCAGCGCCCGTTAGTCGAAAACGGGCACCCTCAAGAATTTATTTCTTTTTCCCTTTTTTTATGAAACCCTTCAACCCCAAATCACAAATTTGCGAAAGATTTGTTGCGGGTCCGCCTAAAATATCGATCAAACAGGAAAAAAGTAGCGATATCGAGGTCACTTCCGCCACAATGGATCAAAAACAGGATGGGAAATCTCGGTTAAGGGGTTATAAAAACAACAAGTTTTTTTAGACAAAAGTGCGACTGGAAGGGATCCTCGACAGTTATTGTCAACTAATGTTCAAATAATATAAATAAAAAAACCGATATTATTACGCACTTTTTGTTAAAACTATTGGGATTCAAAAAATTGATATTTTTTCTCTAATCGATCGTTATTTACACAAAATTAAAAAAAAAAGGATTAAAATTAAAAAAAAGTGTTTAATAAGAAAGTATATTCGGGTCCTACGCTTTCTTTCTTCGTTTTACGACTGCGCAAGCAATCGAAAGCGTTCCGATAATGCCGAGAACGAGTCCAAGTGAAAAAGAGGGAATGCTATCAGGAGTTGATTTCTCAACGACCTCGATAGTCACTATATAGGAAGCGGTATCGCCGTTCTCGTCGGTCACGATTAGCGTCACATTATATTCCCCTGCTGTTGCGTATTGGTGCGTTGGGTCCCGCTCCGTGCTGGTGTTTCCGTCGTCGAAGTCCCAGTAAAAGGTTGTGGGTTCGTTCCCCTCGCTTCCG
>JAEOUI010000574.1 GCA_016839425.1 Promethearchaeota archaeon | reverse complement strand
TACAGAATCTAGTTTTATATTTGCTCTCTTAATTGCTTCTCTGATCGAATGTGCCCCTAAATCCACGGCAGGTATACGTCTTAAAGCACCACCAAACTTTCCAATTGGTGTTCTCGCTCCGTTTACTATGGAAATTTCCTTCATCATGGAAAATAATCAATAGTTTGACTAAAATATTTTGGTTTTCTTACCTTATAAGTAAACTAATGCTCGGAAATGCTTGAAAATCGTTTTAAAGTAGGTGTTTTTTTTTTAGTATGATCCGCGTGATGCTTTCAAATACTTCCTTCACGTTTTCTCCAGATAGCGAGGATACTTTCAAGTAATCCTTGAAATCATACTTTTTTATCAAAGCCTCCACGTCCGTATCGCTTATAGATATCTGTTCCTGCAAGTCTCTCTTTCCTCCGACCAAGATTATAGGAACATCTTCGTCGGGATCTTTTTTTTTTACTCCTTCGTTAAATACATTTAACCACTCTTCCGTTTTGGTCAATGTAAGATATCTTGTCAAATCAAACATGAATATTCCTCCATTTGCTCCAATAGCATATGAGGGTAGTAAGAATCGGAATTGCTGTTCTCCTCCAAAATCCCATATCTGTAAACCTACTTTCAATCCATCTACTTCTAAATACTTATAAAAAATATTCGCTCCCATTGTTATCTTAATATCTTCATTAAAGATTCCCGTTAAAAAGCGGCGAGTTAGTGAGGTTTTACCAACACCTCCTTCTCCAAAAAGACAAACCTTCAATTTAGTATCTATGGAAATCTGAGATCACACCCGATTTGAATTCAAAAAAAATAATATGTATTACCTAAATACCTTCTTATTAAAGTTTAATCCTTTTATTATTTTGCTTAGATTTTTTTTTTTATTTTTTCCCGTCTAAAAATCGAGTCAAGATTTCTTTAGGAATGGCAATATTACCCATCATAATTGGGTGTTGATGACAATCTGAACCTCCAGTTGCCAATAAACCTTGTTGTTTTGTAAACTTATAAAAGAATTTTGAAGTATATGGGCCATGACGTGAGTGCCAGCATTCTATTCCATCTAAGTAATCAATTAATTTATTTTCAATCAATTCTTTCTGCCAAGATAGATTAACATCTGAATCTAACCATTTTAAGTATGCATCGGTATATCCTTCTTTATTCTTAATTGGTGAATTTGTTAATTCTTTATATCTGTTTTCACTGAGCTTGGTGAGAGAAGTACCGTGCCAATCATTTGGGTGTGCTAATACTGCGTTTCCACCAATATTCCTTATCGTTTCCGCCGCCTCTTCTATTAAAAAACGATATTTTGGTTCATCACATTTTATCAAGTATTTATCAAACGCTTCTTGAATGCTGTTTACTTTTCCTTTTGTTATTAGGAATTGAGCTAAATGAGGCCGACCTATCGTGCCATCCACGCTTTTAATGAAGCCTTTTAAGTCATCGGGCTCTAATTTATTGATGGATTCTTTTTTAAATTCGGCATTTATGTTTTTAAAGATTTTTTCAATTCGCTTCAGGCGAAAATCCCGAATTTTTTTTAGTGTTTGTTGGAATTTCTTATCCTGCGTGTCAAAATCATATCCTAAGAGATCGAGGGATATGTCCTTTCCTTGTGTGATATCTGTGTCACTAAATATAACGTTTAGCTCCACGCCGTTTGTATACCTGATCCCTTCATCTTTAGTCAATCGTTTTGCTTCGAGCTGGCCATCGATATTATCATGATCTGTAATTGATAATATTCCGATTCCCCTTAAACTCGCTTCATTGATAATTTCTTTGACTGAAAATTCCCCGTCAGAATTGTTAGAATGGATGTGCAAGTCAATTTTCATTTATCCTATCCTCATAAATGATTTTAAAGCCAAGTAATGAAATTTACATTCACAATAAAACTTAATTATTTGATATTAGATATTCCTTCTTTTAAGGAATACTTAGATTATATTTTTCGTTTCTAAAATCTTTCGACTAATGGTTTCAAATACTTCATCTACATTTTCTCCCGTTAATGCGGAACATTCCATATATCCAATCAGATTACACTCATTCGCTACTATTGAAGCGTCCCTTGATCCAACAGCTCTTTTTCTATCTAAATCCATTTTTCCTCCGACCATCAATATAGGCATTTCCTCAAATTCGGTACTTCCCTCAATTCCAGATCGAAATATTTCCAACCACTTAGTAATTTCTCTCATGGTGCCATATCGAGAAATATCAAACATGTAGAGACCTCCATCGGCACCCCGAGCATAGGAAGGTAAAAGGAAGCGATATGATTCTTCTCCTCCAAAATCCCATATTTGAAGCGTTACATTGTAATCTTCAAGCATTACGTGCTTTACAAAGATTTGAGCTCCCATGGTCATTTTTGTGTTTATGTTAAAAGAACCTGTTAAAAATCTTTGTGTTAAAGATGTCTTACCTACCCCTCCTTCGCCAAATAGGACTAATTTAAAGAGTCTGTCTTTACTAGACATTTTTTAGTCAGATTTATGATGTAAATTTTTACTTAATCAACGATATCATGTAGTTTAAGCATTTCTAAGGTTAAATCCTCGAAAATGACTCCAACGTTTTCTCCAGTTAATGCGGAACATTCCAAATAGCTTGTCATATCATTTGATTCCGCAAACGCAGCAGCATCCCTAGCACTTACAGAACGTTTTTCTTCCAAATCCATTTTTCCCCCTACCATTAGTATTGGAATTTTATCAAAATATTCTTGACCTTTCAACCCCTCTCTGAATAAATCCAACCACTCGTAAATCTGCTTCATGGATTCGTATCTAGTGATGTCAAACATGTAGATGCCTCCATTTGCACCCATTGCATAAGAGGGTAATAGGAATCTGAATTGCTGCTCTCCGCCAAAATCCCATATCTGAAGTGCAACCCTTATCCCCTTTACTTCTAAGTATTTTACGTAAATCTGAGCCCCCATCGTCATTTGAGTGTTCAGTTCAAATATTCCAGTCAAAAAACGCTTCGTTAATGAGGTTTTACCAACACCTCCTTCCCCAAATATACAAACTTTGAACGAGTAATCTACTTCAAGCAATTCTAATTTTCCCTCTCATGTGATTTAGTTAATTGAAATAATTTCCTAATTATTTTTGTTATTTGTTAAAATTTTAAATTTTTTTTATACTATTCTATTTCTTAATATCGCCAAATAAATATAGTTACATTAGATGATGAAAGGATTTAATTTTAATCAAACTGAATCTGGGTGAACTTAAATTCATGACGTTTTTATTGATTCTCAGTGCTTATGAGGTTTAGTATGACCTCCAGCAATCACGAACTCACCCTCACTATCAGTTAAATTTGACAATACTGCTTTATTTTCTTGTATAAATATTAGTTCTCCCTCATTTAAGACGTATTCCGCATCTTTAAACTCAATTTTTACTGTTCCTTTGATCACATATAAGATTTCTTCATGTCCTCTTCCAGGCCCTATTTTTCGATCAGTTTCGTGAGGTGCTAATATACACGTACCCAAATAGACATCCTTAATGCGTTTATCTATCTTAGCGCCATAATAATATTCATTATTTTTTGAATCACAGCACTTTT